>JAADHK010000123.1 GCA_013151835.1 Deltaproteobacteria bacterium | reverse complement strand
AATTATGTCCGGTTGTTTCATTTATTTTTCCGATTTCGATTTTTTTATCAAATCTTGTTGCTTGGTGCTTTGTCAATATAACGACAAGTTGAGTTGCTTGGTGCTTTATGGCAACCAACTTTGCATAATTAATATTTATGTTAAAACTGACACTTTCAAGACCCGCTCTGTAGCCCCAAGTCAACTCCAACGGCTTGTTCGCTGATTTTTATTCTATCTTTGTTTGTGATATTTTGATTACTATTTATCCGCATTCGGTGACGTTCTACTATCAGGATGGATTAGTTTAAGTGATGGAAAATATGTTTTGTATCTTGCTGAATCCCTAGTTATCAAATCAAATTTTGATACAGCAGCATGTGCACCAATAAAAAAATCAGGTAAGGGAGAATTTTTAATTCCTTTATTCCTTTTGTATTTAAGGAATACTTTGCCTGCAAGAAAAAGTGCCTCACGGGGGATCTCAACTACCTTTATATTAAGTTCGGAAACAGCTTCTTCTACCTCTTCAATTCTATTAAAACCAATTGAGACTTCAGTATAAACGATTGAATTTATATGCAATGTGTTAGTTTGGGCAAATTCATTTAATACTTTTTCTGACCAATCTGCCCAGACAGGATCGTCAGTAAACAAATCCAGCAAGACACACGAATCAATGAATATACCATTCATTATGCTTCTCTTGTAAGGGCCATAATTTCATCAGTAGTCATTTTGGCTGTAGCAATCCCTCGAAGTTTACTAAACATTCTTGCCTTCTTGGGCGTGCTAATTTTAACGATATAAAATTTTCCATTATCTTCCCTAAAATCAATATCAGTTTCTGGCATGATACCCAAACTTTCTCTAACGTTTACAGGGATTGTGACTTGTCCTTTTGTTGTTACACGCATATTTCACCTCCAAATTATAAATTGTAATACCAGTATAGTATTACCAACTTGATTTTGCAACATTTTTTTATTCTATGATGACGTGAATGCTTCTCGTTTTGCAGCGAACGTTGCAAATAACCGGTACAAATGGAGCACAGCGGAATTTGCATCCGAGTTAATTTGCCTTGCTTTTGATTTCATTAGCCACTGCATTAACAATGCTTTTAATCTTAATCTTGTTATCATTAGTTCTAAATGATCTTCTGCGCTCCTTTTCAGCCTTTTTAACGCAACCAGTTCCCTTGTATGGATTGGCAACATTACAACTTTCATATTTCCCAGATAACATTTGTATTTCTTGATTTAGCCACCTTTCCATTTCATTAATTTCGTCAATTTGATTTTTTCTTATATCCTCATTATCGGAATACTCACCAAAGTGGTCAAATACATATGTGTATTCATAATCTTCGTGACCATCTATTTTATTGCGTATCTGACTATGGATTTTGTTGTATGAAAAATGATTGCCGCATCTTGAAATAATTGGGTTACAGCCTTCTCGATTATCACCTGTTTTACCAATATAAAGCGTTGTGTCTTGTTCACCATGTACGATTACTACATACACGGCGAATTCTCGCTTCAAGCTTTCTTTGTTTAATTTAAATGTATGTGCCATCGTTTTATAAAGCTAACAAAAGTTTCTGTATATCTCCAATAACCGGAAAGCTCTGTTTCGCTTAAATCGATTAACCATCTATTTTACAATCGACAATAAGCATTCCGTACTCCTTGTTAACAAATTTGGCCGAAAGAACGATCAAACCCTTAACGTGCCTTATGGCAAAAGACTTCGGACATCCACCGGTGGATCTTCATTTTCCGCCTCGCCCTTGTCCTTGCCGTTGATGGCCAGTCCGGCAATCCTGTAAAAATTATATTCCGGGTATTTGCCGGAGCCGCTGATCAGCAGGTCTTCTTTTTCATACACCAGGTTCTGGCGACTGTATTCGGCATATTCATAATCCGGGGTGAGCTGGATGGCACACGTCGGGCAGGCCTCCTCGCAAAACCCGCAGAGAATGCACCGGGAAAAATTGATCCTGAAAAATTCCGGATAGCGACGGCCGTGTTCATCTTCGGCGGCCTGGAGCGCGATGCAGTCCACAGGGCACGCGGCGGCGCAAAGATAACAGGCCACGCACCGCTCTTCGCCGTCCGGATCCCGTGAAAGAATGATCCGCCCCCGGTATCTCGGCGGCAAATACGGCTTTTCTTCCGGATACAAGACGGTTTCCCGCTTGCGAAACGTGTGGAGCAGGATAACCCATATGCCTTTTAAAATACTCAGCAAAATCTTCTTTCCTCAATCAAATGCTAAAACAATGGCGCCCGTGACCAGAAGGTTCAATAATGCCAGGGGCAGCAGAATCTTCCAGGCAACCCCCATGAGCTGGTCATAGCGCGGCCGGGGAAGGGTGGCCCGGACCAGGATAAACCCGCAGATCAGTATGAAGGTTTTCAGCGCAAACCAGACTATTGGCGGCAGAAAGGGGCCCAGCCAGCCGCCGAAAAACAGGGTGACGATCATGGCGGAGGTCATGGTAATACCGAGATACTCCCCCAAAAAAAACAGCCCGAATTTCATCCCCGAATATTCGGTATGATACCCCGCGACCAGCTCGGCCTCGGCCTCCGGCAGGTCAAACGGCATTCGGTGGGTTTCGGCAAAACCGGCAATGGTGAAAAGAACCAGACCGGGAAATTGCGAAATGCAGTTCCACATTCCTTTTTGCGCGGAAACGATTTCGCTTAAATTAAACGAACCGGCCAGGACCACCACGCCCATGAGCGACAACCCCATGAACACCTCGTAGCTCAACATCTGGGCCGATGCCCGAACCGCGCCCAGCAGCGCGTATTTATTATTGGAGGCCCAGCCGCCCAGGACAATGCCGTAAACCCCCAGCCCGGACATGGCCAGAAAAAAAAGCAGGCCGATGTTCAAGTCCGCCACAACGATTCCCGGCGCAAATTCAATGACCGCAAAGGGCATAAATACCGTAATCAGGATCAGCATCGGCGCGATGACAAACACCGGCCGGTCCGCAAAGGGCGGAATCCAGTCCTCCTTGAAAAACATTTTAATCCCGTCCGCCACAACCTGAAGGAGGCCAAACGGGCCGACGCGGTTGGGGCCGTACCGGTCCTGCCACAATGCGAGCAGCCTGCGTTCCAGCATCACCAGTCCCGCGCTGACGCTTAAGGCAACTGCAAGAACCCCTATGACAATGATCAGATGGCGTAAAATCATCATGATGCAATCCTTTTAGACATCTTCACCACCACCGGCAGGGGTATAAAGGCCAAGCCCGGAAGCCCGATGGGCAGCCCGGCGATTTTATCCGGCAGTCCCGGCATGATTTTGACCGGCAGGGTAAAGCAAACCTCCCCCACCGCAAATTCAACCTTACCGCCTTGCCCGGCCAGGGGATCTTCCGGGCTGAGCGCAACATAGGGCTCGGGCGACTGCTGCGAAATGCCGGGGGACGCCATGCTCAACGCTTCCGAGCCAAAGAGATGATAAACGGAAATGATCAGGCGTTGGGTGTCATCCAGCCGCATGCCCGCTTGAATGTCCGGCGTCATCGTATCAAAAAACGGGGCCGCGCCATTGCCGGATGGCTGGATCAGACGAATCCCCGGATCCCCGCCCCTTAGCTGCCCGCCGACTTCCTGCTGAAACTTGTTGAGGGCCTGAACTGAATTCCATCCCGGCGCCCGGTAGCGGGCAATCAGCCCGGCCGGGGGCCGGCCGTCGAACCCTTCCATGGAATACGCCAAAGGAGAGTCTTTATCCCGGGGCGGCCCGGGTTCGCTCACGTTGATATTCGCC
>JAADHK010000087.1:43051-47885 GCA_013151835.1 Deltaproteobacteria bacterium | reverse complement strand
TTAACCTCCGCCTTACTGAAAAAGATTATCATCAGATTCATATCATGGCGATCAAAGAGGGAATTCCATATCAGACGCTTATAGCCAGCATCGTCCATAAATATTTAAATAATTCTTTGGCTTGATGGCTCTACCCTCCGTGTTGGTCTTGAGCACTCCGGCCATCATGGCTCGCGTGAGCGGTGCGAATGAAGCGCGGCGTAATGACCATATTGATCAAACCTGATTTTATAACCCGCCCATATTCGCCAATAAATTTGGATCAATTGACATGACATAATAAATTCATGGTTTTGCTAAGAATGAAAAATCGAATTTGTCAAAAAAAGAACTTATTGCTTTCAAGGAATTATCAAAAATTTTGCTGAGACTATCTATGGAAGAAGTCGCGATAGCCTTAGGGAATAAAGACTTAATAGAGGTGATGGCGTCGTAAAAAGTCCCATCTACTGCGTTGTAGTGTCGTTGTAGTGTTTTTTCAGTCACTCGGAATACTATATGTATGCCTTTGTTCCTGAAAAACCACTACGCCTTGTATATGGAACTTTTAACTTGTGCCATCTTTTCCATGTTGAGAGACTTTTACGAGAGCATCAGAGGTAAAGTCATGAGAAAATCCATAGCAGCATCAATTACAAGTACTGTTAAAGACTTGTATAAAAGTGGTTTGGTTGATGATATTACTATGAAAAATATCGAAAACCTATGCATACCCGAGGTCCGGGAATATACCCCTGAAAAAATTATTTCCATTAGGAAAAAATTCAGATTAAGCCAGGCGGCGCTTGCCAGTCTTTTTAATATTAGTCCTTCAACAGTTCAAAAATGGGAACAGGGAAACAAAAAGCCGGCCGGTGCATCAATGAAATTATTGGATATCATGGAAAGAAAAGGGATAAACGCTCTTATTTGATGATCTCGTAAAAAGTCGGGCAACCCGGTTACGATGGCTAAGTAGAAAGTCCCATATACAAGAAGGCGTAGTGGTGTCGCGAAAGCGGAGGCATACATATAGTATTCCGAGCATTTCGCGACCCGCTACAACGCAGTAGATGGGACTTTTTACAACGCCATCTTATTTAATTCTGATGGGCCCTTTTAGATCGATGATGATACCGATGTGATCTTTTTTTTCATAAATCAGGTTTTCATAACTCATGACCTTACTCCTCTCTATTACAGTCCCCCGAATCCGTCATCGTCTATCTCGATGGCGGCGGCACACTTCCCGTTTACGGCATCCATCTTACCCAGCGTAACCGGAAGGATCGTGTGGATAAAAAATTCCGCCGTCTTTATCTGGCCGTCGTAAAATGCCGCATCCTTTTTTCCGGCCCGTTTTTCAAGCTGCTGTTTTGCTGCCACGGCTCTCCACAGCAACATCCATCCCATTATCGTGTCGCCCATGGCTTCGAGGAAGGGGAGGGAATGGGCGAATGCAACCTTGTAATCGGCCGACATGGCAGTCGAACCTATGTGCATGGCCGTTTCTCCCAGCCGCTTTGCCGTATCACCGACTTTTTTCGCCATGTCCTCGAGCCCCTTGATCTCTTTTGCCTGGGCAACGATTTTGTTGATCTCTCCGAGAAAGGCGACAAACACCTGCCCCTTTTTCATTCCCAGTTTTCGTCCCAGAAGATCCAATGCCTGAATTCCGCTGGTTCCCTCATAAATAGAGGCAATTTTACAATCGCGGGCATATTGTTCCACTGGAAAGTCCCTGCAATAACCCGCGCCGCCATATACCTGGATCGCCTGGATGCAGACCTCGTGGCCGTGCACGGACAGGTAATCCTTGATCAGCGGCGTCATCAGCTCGAACATGTCGTTGTGCAATTCGCGCTCTTCTTCCGATTCGGCCAGAAGCGCCCGGGTCCGGCATGCCGCCATATAATAAAAAAAGCTTCTCATGCCGTCCACGTATGATTTCATCCATAGAAGGTTCCGGCGTACGTCGGGATGTTTTATAATGGGGACGGACACAGCTGCCGGGTTTGCGAAATCCACGAGGTCCCGCCCCTGGATCCTTTCCCTGGCATAATTTACAGCCAGCATGTAGGCGGCAGAGGCATAGGCGAGCCCCTGGAGGCCGGTGGCCATGCGCGCACCGTTCATCATGTTGAACATGATCTTTATCCCCTGCCTCTCTTCGCCCAGGAGATAGCCGATGCACTTACCCTTGGATCCGAGGGCCATGCTGCACGTGGCGCTGGCGTGAATTCCCATCTTCTCCTCGACACCCGTGCAGGTGATATCATTTCGTTCGCCCAGGCTCCCGTCGTCGTTTACCAGATATTTCGGAACGATAAAGATCGATATCCCCTTTGTTCCGGCAGGATCACCCTCTATGCGAGCAAGAACTGGATGGATGATATTTTCGCAGAGATCGAATTCGCCGTCCGTGATAAAAATCTTGTTTCCGGAAATAGAGTATGTCCCGTCCTCATTTTTCACGGCCGTTGTCGTAAGGGCGCCGACATCGCTTCCCGCATTTTGCTCGGTTAAGAGCATGGTGCCGCCCCATTGCCCGGATACTATTCGTTTTATGTATTTTTCCCGCAGTTCATCGCTGCCGTATTTCCAGATCATGTCGGCGGTTCCGTTTCCCATGGATGCATACACGTACAGCGGCCAGTTGGCGCCCATGAAATATTCTACGGATGCGCTTGAGATCAGCCCCGGAACGCCCTGTCCGCCCATTTCCACGGGCACCTGAAGGTTGCCCCATTCCCCTTCCAGAAGGAGTTTATGGACCCTGTGAAATCCCTGCGGTACATGCACATCGCCGTTTTCAAACTTCACCCCATCCCGGTCCCCTTCCTGGAGCAGGGGGAGCATCTCGCTTATGGCTATTTTCCGGGCCTCCGTTATGATCATGTCGCAGGTTTTCCGGTTAAACTCTTTGTACATATCGTATTGGATCAGTTCCTCACCGTTCATCTGCTCCCAGATGACAAAATCGATATCCCGCCTGTCGGCAATCAGTTGCGCCATGATAGAAATCCTCCCTGTGATTTATATGTCAGATCTTTCATCGTGTTTGCGTAACTATATAAGAATGATAAAGCGTGTAGTAAAAAACACGCTATATGTATATTCAACTAATAATAGTCTTGAAATTTGTCAAGAAAAATTGTAATATACCAAACTCGTACAATAGAGGCTGAATAACACCCGGCGGAGAAAATAATGAAAATCGGTGAACTGGCAAAAAAGGCAGGAATTTCAAAGGAGACAATCCATTATTACATCCGCGAAGGCGTATTGCGAAAGCCGAAAAAAACAGGGAAAAACACGGCGGATTACGGCCCTGATTATATCGATCAGATCCGTATTATCAAGGCGTTGCGGGAAAACTATTTCCTCCCCATACCGGTGATCCGGAAACTCATTAAAAAACATAAAAAAAAATCCGCGCCCGAGCAGTCGTCGTTTCAGTTCCTGAGCCAGTATTTCAGGCCGCTGGACCAGCTTTTTTTCAGCGGAGTAACGGGAAGAAAAGCATTTATTGCGGCCACCGGGCTTTCGGAAAAATGGCTGTCGAAAATGGAGGAATGGGAAATTATCACCGCCGAAAAAAAAGATGGTGATCTTTTTTACTCCCATGAAGATGTCATTATCGGCAAGATGCTTGTGGACATGGATCATATCGGCATCGGTCCGCGTGATGGCTTTGATCCGGAAGAACTTAAGCATTTTACCCGATTATTCAGGCAGATGGTGGCGAAAAATGTTGAGCGGACCATGAAGGCGGGGTGGGATCGGATGTCGGCCGAAGAACTCAGTAAAAAAGGAGGCCAGTCCACCGAACTCATGAGCCTTTTTTTCTACCATTTCTACCGGAAGCTGGTGAAAGAGGAGTATCGGCGTTACCTTGCAAATCAGGAAAAAGGATAAAATTATGGGCAATGCAAATTCACGTTCCGGGCTTAGAGTAGGCGTATATGTCGATGTGGCGAACCTGTCCATGAACGGAGGTTTCGGCATGCAATATGATATCCTGAGGTCCTTTGCCTGCCGGGGAGACGTGGAACCCGTCCGGTTAAACGCCTATGTAAGCTATGACGCGGAACGGGCCGCAGGTGATATTGAGTATAAAAACGGACAGTTTCGTTTCCACTCCAAGCTCAGGGACTTCGGCTACAAGGTAATTCAAAAGGAGACCAAGTGGTATACCGACGATGCGGGCCGCCGTTTCGGCAAGGCGAACGTGGATCTGGACCTGGCCGTGGACGCGCTGTTGCAGTCAAAGAATCTCGACCGGGTGCTGCTTGCCACCGGCGACGGGGACTTTGTCCAGGTGGTCCGGGCGCTTCAGAACAACGGATGCCGTGTTGAAGTCGTTGCCTTTGACAATGTGTCCGCCGATCTGCGGCGAGAGGCCGATCTTTATATGTCGGGCTACCTGATTCCGAACCTGCTTCCGGTCGGACGGTCGGACGGTCCCAGAAAATGGGGAGAAATCGGGTCTTATGTGCGGGGCATCTGCTATGCCCACGATGAAAAAGGGTTCGGGTTCCTTCGCTATCTTAAACATTTCGACGAGGAACTCTGGCGGACCGACGATCGTGATCCTGGTTCACCCTATGCTTCGATCTTTATCCATGATTCGGAACTCCCCGATTCGGTTTCGGTCTCGTCCCTGCCCAACCGTAACATCATCTTCGAGTTTAAAATCGCAACCGGAGCGAGCAGCGACAAGACCAAGGCGGTCTCTGTTTCCGGCATATATGCAAGGACCTGATGGCTTCGTTAAAAGCCCGTCTGCGGCGTTGCGCTTCGCCGGGAAAGACCTCAACGTACAAAAAATACGCCTTCGCCTTTCCCGACTCGT
>JAADHK010000087.1:8070-43036 GCA_013151835.1 Deltaproteobacteria bacterium | reverse complement strand
CTTCCAAATAACTGATTTTTAATAACCTGATATCATTAAAAGTTGTTTTTGGATACAGTGGCGTTCAAAATGCCATAAAAAGCTTTTTATGAAGCCATCGTACATCTTTGGGTGGGAATTCGTCGCATATGCAATAGAACGAACGCTCGTTTTTTATTGACAAGAAAAGGGACGGTTAGTAGGCTATGGGTAAGTTTTTTTAAATCCATAGGACCCTAAGGGCCCACGCAAAAATAAACTTCACATTTTAAGTGCCGATGCATCCCGCCTGGCTGCGTTGCGAAAGCTCGGAATATTCCCGATATTCCTGCGCTTTCGCGCCTTGCCAGCCGGGCGCCTCAACACCAAAAATCTGTGAACTTATTCCTGCGCGAGCCCTAAGCGAAAAGGACAGACAAATTCATGCCGGAAGAAATCTACCCCGACCTTTTCAGAATCAAGGTCCCGTTACCTGAAAGCCCGCTTAAATATCTCAACTCATACGTTATAAAGGGAGACGGCCGCAATCTGCTCATCGATACCGGCTTAAACAGGGAGGAATGCAAACAGGCATTGCTCGGCGGGCTTTACCAACTGAATATAGACCTTTCCACAATAGAGATCTTTATCACCCATCTCCATGCAGACCATTTCGGGCTTCTGGCAAGCCTTGCCGGCCCTGATACAATAGTTTACTTCAATCGTCCCGATGCGGAAATAATCGAAAACTGGCAGGGCTTTGAGCCCATGATTCGTTATGCCGCCATCCACGGATTTCCTGAAGAAACGCTGCGAACTGCCATCAGCCAGCACCCGGGATATAAATATGGAACCGACTGGGTGCCGGAGATGAGTATTTTAAATGATAAGGACCGGATCGACATCGGCCGGTATTCCTTTGAGTGCATCGAGACCCCGGGCCATACCCAGGGCCATACCTGCCTTTATGAACCCGATAAAAAATTTCTGATCGCGGGCGATCATATACGATATTACCCCGAATATCCAGTGCTGGTCGGATGACGAAAACCCGCTTGCCGATTACCTGGCAAGCCTGGACAAGATTTATGACCTTCCCGTCGAAAAGGTTCTACCCGGCCACAGAAATCTTTTTACGCAATACCGGGAGCGGATAGATGAGCTAAAATCCCACCATCATGACAGAATAGAGGAGACCTTAAGCATATTGGAGGAAAAAAGCCCGCAAACCGCGTATACCGTTGCGTCCAAAATGACCTGGGATATCAAGGCGGATTCATGGGAGGCTTTTCCCGTGGCCCAGAAATGGTTTGCAACGGGCGAGGCCCTGTCCCATCTCAGGTTCCTTGAAAATGCCGGGCGGATTGTGCGGGCCGAAGAAGACGGGATTATACAATTTTCACCGGCAAACATCAAAGGCGTATAAAAAGGGCGCATAAAATGAAGAATAACATTAAATCCCTTTCGGAACATGAATCCAAGCGGCTTCTTGCCGGTTACGGCATACCCGTGACAAGAGAGATACTCGCCCACACCGGGGCCGGGGCCGTTGCGGCGGCCCGGGAAATCGGATTTCCGGTTGCAGTAAAAGCCTGCGGCAAGACGCTTGTCCACAAGACGGAATCTGACGCCGTGTTTTTGAATATCGGTGACGAAGCAGGGGTAAATCAAGCGTTTGAGCGGATTTCCGAAAATCTCTCCGCCCGTATCGACGGGGTGCTGGTTCAGGAGATGGTTACCGGAATCCGGGAACTTGTGATCGGGCTTCACCGGGAACCCCATTTCGGACCGTGCGTGATGCTGGGCGCCGGGGGCGTGACCGCAGAACTGATAAACGACACGAGTTTCCGGGTGGCGCCCATTGATGAAATCGAGGCTGGGGACATGATGAATGACCTTGCATCAAGGGCCATGCTTGAAAGTTTTCGCGGCCAGGCCCCGGTCGACCGCAAGTCGCTTTGCCGGTGCCTTACGGCAATGGGACAAATCGGCCTGGAACATGATGAGGTTTATGAAATAGACATAAATCCTATGATAATAAAAAATGACGGTCAGATCTGCGCGGCGGATGCACTGGTTGTGGTAAGGGGGAAAAACTAATGATAAGGGAACTTGCGGACTCCCCGCTTTACGGCATCGTAAATCCCGAAAGCATTGTTATTTTCGGCGCATCCAACAAGTATACGGCAATGGGAACCAGCCTTCTTGCATCGATTTTGAGCCTTGGTTTTCCAGGTCCTGTTTATCCGGTTCACCTCAAGGAAAAAGAGGTTTTGGGTCTTGGCGCATACGCCTCCCTTGAAGAGATTCCGGATATTCCGGGGCTTGCCATAATCGTTCTTCCCACCGGGGTCGTGGCCGAAGTGCTTGACGCATGCGGGAAAAAGGGAATCCGCCACGCCATCATTGTTTCAGGCGGTTTTGTGGAAGTGGGAGAGGATGGAGCCAGACTCCAGGAGCAGATAAAGGATATCGCAAAAAAATATGGAATCCGGTTTCTCGGCCCCAATTGCATTGGCGCGGTAAACACCCACGGTAAATTAAATGCCACCTATTTCTCCTATGAGCAGAAGCCGGGCTTTATCGGGATGGCGTCCCAGAGCGGAAGCTTTATCACCCAGATGTTTGCCTATCTTAAAAAATACGGACTCGGGTTTTCGTCCGGGTTTTCAGTGGGCAACGAGGCTGACATAGATATCGTGGACTGTCTTGAATACCTCGGCGCATGCCCGGATACAAAGGTGATCGGGCTTTATATAGAAAGTATCCGCCGGGGAAGGGAGTTTATCGAAGCCGCCCGCGCCATATCCGTAAAAAAACCGATCGTGGCCTATTATGTGGGCGGAACGGACGCGGGGAAAAAGGCCGGGCTTTCACATACCGGCTCCCTTGCGGGGCCGGATGCCGTATATGACGGCGTGTTTGCCCAAAGCGGTGTGATTCGTGCCCGATCCATGGAAGAGTTGTTCGATTTCTGCTGGTGTTTTGGAACCTGTCGGCTTCCGGCTGGAAAGCGGGTCCTCATACAGACCCATTCCGGAGGCCCCGGGGCCGTGGCGGCCGACGCCTGTGCTCGTGCCGGACTTACGATTCCGCCCGTTGGCAAGGATACAAAAACTCTGCTCGCACCCTATCTGCCGTCTACCGGAAGCGTGAACAACCCTGTTGATTTCACATTCATTAAACGTAACACGGACTATCTGGCGGACATTCCCGACATTCTCGTAAAAGATAAAGGCACCGACGCCATGCTGATGTACATGATGATGCCCCGACAGCTGGTACTCAGGGCCATGGAGGCATTCGGCATCACAGGGGATGCGGCCCTCGTTGAATCGGACAAGTTCATCGACGAACAGGCCGCGCTGCTGGCAAAAAGGATACTCTCCGCAGATAAAACTTTTGTTGGCTTTTCATACTATACCGGGGAAAACCGGTTTATAAGCTCAATGTACGAACATGGCGCGCCCGTACTCCCGGGCCCGAACAGGGCCGCGCGGGCACTGGGCGCCATGGCGCGATACGTGGATCTGAAAAAAAAGATACTTTCTCAAGGTTGACGGACTTTTACGACGCCATCAATCTTCTATTCCCCTTTTTTCCATGGAAACATAGGAACGCTTATTATATCCCAGGTATACCTGCCGGGGGCGGGTGATTTTCTGCTCCGGGTCGGTCATGTGCTCGCGCCACTGGGCGATCCAGCCGGGGAGCCGGCCGATGGCGAACATCACGGTAAACATATTTGTGGGAATCCCCATGGCCCGCAGAAGAATGCCGGAATAGAAATCCACATTGGGATAGAGATTGTGATCCGCGAAATAGGAATCACTCAATGCCGCTTCCTCAAGTTTTCTTGCGATATTTAAAAGTGGATCATTTATGTTTAATTTTTTTAAAACATCATCGCAGTATTTTTTCATTATCTTGGCTCGGGGGTCATATGTTTTGTAAACCCGATGGCCGAATCCCATGAGCCGGAAAGTATCTTTTTTAGATTTTGCCTTTCGGAGAACCTGTGAAATCGTGGCGCCGTTTTCATTTATGTTTTCAAGCATGCTGATCACTGCCTGATTCGCGCCGCCGTGAAGCGGGCCCCAGAGGGCTGAAATACCGGCCGAAACCGACGCATAAATATTCGCCCTGGAACTGCCCACGCTCCGGACCACGGAAGTCGAGCAGTTCTGCTCATGATCGGCATGAAGTATCCAGAAGACATTCAATGCCTTGACCAGTTTCCTGTGAACCTTGTACGGCCGGACCGGGCTGTTGAACATCATATGGAGGAAATTTGTGCAATAGGTGTAATCAGGCCGGGGGTATTCGACGTTGTGACCGAGCGATATTTTGTACGAAAGGGCCGCCATGGTTCTCACCTTGGAAATAAGCCGCAGGAAGGTTTGTTCAAACTCCTCTTCAGTATTTAATAGTGTGGGATAAAAACTCCTCAGGGCGTTCACCATGGCGGAAAGGATGCCCATGGGATGGGAAGCTCTTGGAAAGTTTCGATAAAACGTATTCATGTCTTCGTGAACCAGTGAATGGTCGTTCAATTTCACACTTGTCCGTATCAGCTCATCCGATGTGGGAAGTTCCCCGTTGATAAGGAGATAAGCGGTTTCCACAAAGGAGGATCTCCGGGCCAGTTCCTCTATGGGGATGCCCCGGTACCTGAGAATCCCCTTTTCACCATCCATGAACGTGATCCGGCTCCGGCAGCTTCCTGTATTGCCGAATCCGGGATCATAGGTGATATACCCGGTTTCGGCCCGAAGCGCACGGATATCGATGGCCTTTTCGCCTTCGGTCCCTTTGACGATCGGCAATTTCATTGTCCGGCCGTCATCAAGGGTAATTGTCGCATATTCGGTCATCTTTCTCTTCCTTTTACCTGTTTTGTTGACAGCATATGGTGGGCGCCCGAAGAAAGCAGGCATCAGCCCTATGCATTAACCCTAAAAATCTAAAACAATAGCTTATAGTTCATGCCCGGTCAAGAATTTATTAGGGTTGCTGGCGCGCTACCCCCGGTCCTCTATGATAAGGTTTGGCAGTTCGTCCCTGTCGCCGGGTTTTATGGGAAAGTGCTTTTCAAGCATGTCCGCCACCATGGTTACGGCCCGGCAGATGGCGTCCGCCGGACGTTTTTCGCGAATGCCGTCGGTGATGAGCTTCACGATCCCTTCCCAATGGTCTTCGGGCAGTTTCTCGTTTATCCCCCGGTCGGCCAGGACCCATACCCTGCGCTCGAATACTGAAATGAAAATAAGCACGCCTGTTTCATTTTCGGTCCTGTAGAGCCCTTCTGCAAAAAAGGCGGTTGTCGCGGCTTCGCGGACCTCTTCTTCTACCTGGGAATCAGGCGCAAAGATGCGCTTAAGGATCGGGATCCACGGGACAATTTCCTGGAAGATCAGAAACAGGGGGATTAAGACCGCGATAAAGAGAAACATATTATCTTTCAGGCCCCAGAACGATTCCCCGAAAAAATGCGCGATTCCCAGGGATATGGGGAGGGACAGGGTAATGGCCCCCGTGATATCGGCCATGGGATAATGGTAGCTTGCGGAGACCACCATAGGCACTATTTCGCCGGATGTTCTTTTTTCCGCCGCATGGACAGCCTCTTTTATCCTTGTCCTGTCCTGTTCGGACAGGAATTTGCGGGCCAGGTTTTTCATTTTTTTATTCCTCTTGTCGTTTGCATATCAGGCACTATTTACCAACCGCCGGATGCCCCGCCGCCTCCAAATCCGCCACCACCACCGGAAAATCCGCCGAAACCACCTCCGAATCCGCCGCCTCCGCCCCAGTAGCCGCCTCCTCCATAGCCTCCGCGCCTGGAAGTAGAGCTGGATATGCCGCCGCTTGCCGCCATGGCCGCTCCGATGACTGAAAAAACAAGGCCGGAAACAAGCCCGATGGGAATCAATGCAAGGAGAATCATCCAGCTGAAAGGAAAAAACATGGCGCCGAACATGGGGAGCAGGACACCACCCGCCACCGTTCCGGCAGACCGCTTGATCCTGCCTATCTGAAGCAATAAAAAGACAAAAACAACCATGGAGAAAACAGCCCCTCCCGATGGTTCCGATATGGGCATACGCCGGCTCCGGCTGTTTCCGGCGTTTTTATATTCTCCACGTACAGCGGCCGTAATTGCATCAACCCCGTCTATTACACCCCGGTCAAAGTCTCCGTTTCTGAATGCCGGCCTGATTATATTGCGTATGATCTGCCCCGAAACCATGTCCGTGAGCCGACCTTCCAGGCCGTAGCCCACCTCGATCCGTATTTTCCGATCCTTTTTTGCAATCAAAAGGAGAGCGCCGTTGTCTTTATCCTTTTGCCCGATCTTCCAGGCTTCGGCCACGCGCATGGAAAAATCCGTAAGCGCATCGCCCGCAAGGCTCGGTACGATCAGCACCACGACCTGGGTGGAATCACTCTTTTCCAGGTTCTCAAGCTTTGAATCAAGCATCGCCGTCGCCCGGGGAGAAAGGAGTCCGGCATAGTCATTCACCCGGTCTTTCAGGGCGGGAACCTTTAATGCGGTTGCAAGGCCCGGGGCGAGGAGGATAAAAACAATCAGCATCGCCACGAGAAAATAAATTTGACCGTAGTGTTGTTTGTCAAGCCTGATTGTTTTATAACAATTTGAAAGGTATGACTTTTTCATTAGAATTTCACCTGCGGCACCGCTGCGGCCCCTGCCTCGGCCTTGAAATACGCTTTTCTTTCCAAATGAAGAAGCATGCTGTTTGTGAGGTTGTAGGGAAACTTGCGGATGGATGAATTGAAAAGCTCCACAGCTGCATTATACCGCTGCCGTGCAACGTTTAGCCGGTTTTCCGTTCCCTCGAGTTGATCCTGGAGCGCCATGAAATTCTGGTTGGCCTTCAGGTCCGGATATTTTTCCACTGTCACGAGTAATCTTGACAGGGCGGATGAGAGTTTTCCCTGGGCCGCCGAAAGTCTGGCCATGGCGTCCGGATCGCTCAAATCTTTTGTGGAAAGCCTTATCTGCGTGGCCTTTGCCCGGGCCTCGACGACCTGCGTCAGGGTGTCCTTTTCATGGGCTGCATATCCCTTGACCGTTCGGACCAGGTTCGGGATAAGGTCGGCCCTGCGCTGAAGGTTCGACTCCACGTCGGCCCAGGCCTTGAGCACTCCTTCTTCCTGCTGTTGCAGGCTGTTGTAACCGCATCCGGCAAGGCTTATGGCCATAAATATTATAATAATAAATTTCAAATGCTTTTTCATCTACGTATCCTTTCGAATAATAATGCGATATTACATCAAATACGGTAAAACAAGCACAAATTATGTAATATTTCAATGAGTCCTGGGAGATACACGTGGAAAACGGACCGTCACCCGTGTTCCTTTTTCCGGTTCGCTTTCAACATCGATAAATCCATTATATGAGCTTACGATCTGCTGTACTATTGAAAGTCCCAGGCCTGTCCCTTCCTGTTTGGTGGAGAAAAAAGGATCAAAGATTGTATTTAGTTTTTCCTTTTCAATGCCGCATCCGTTATCGGAAACCGTTATACAAGCATGGCTCTTTTTTAAAGGGTAAATGCTGATTGTAATGGTGCCGTCTTTGTCAACGGCCTGGGATGCATTGTTCAACAGGTTCCAGGCAACCTGACGCAAATGCTCCTGATCGATCATGATCGAAATACCGGGGTGAAACTTTCTGATGATTTTTATCCCCCCTCGGCATTTGGGATCAGACGCGAAAAGGTCCAGGATTTCCGATATTGATGTATCGAGGGTAACCGGCAGCGGATTTACGGCCACCGGCCGGGCAAACATGAGAAACTCGGATACAAGCGAGGTGAGCCTGTCGGCTTCCCTGAGGATGATTTTCATCAGCTTGTCATGTACCGGATCATAGGGGATGCTTTTTGTCAGCATCTGGATGGAACCGGTAAGGGATGCCAGGGGATTCTTGATCTCATGGGCCATGCCAGCCGCAACCTCACCTATGGATGCAAGCTTTTCCACACGCTTTACCTGCTCTTCCATTCCCCATAATTCAAGCTTTGCCCGCCGTTCCTGGCCGGAAAGAAATCCGCTTAAAAAAGCCACGAGGTAGCAGGCGGCTATGGTGATGATTAAGCGGTAAACAACATAATGCCAGTCGTAATTAATCGTCAGAAAATTGGGGTCAAACCCGGGGGGCCTGATAAGGCCGTAATACTCGAAATCGATCATCAGACCATACTCTATGGAGCATAATGTTGACATTATCATACCGCCCCGCTGGTACAGGATCATGCAGGAATACACGATAACAACAAGGTATAGAAAAGGAAAAACACTCGAAAAACATCCGGTAAAAAAGACGAGCAAAGAAATAAAGAGCGTGTCGATTCCTATCTGGATATAAGCGAAAAGAGTCAGGCGTTTTACATGGGAAAGGATAATCCCGTAGCCCATGGAAAGAAAAATCATGATCAGGGAGACGATGCATAACCATAACAGTGGCTCTGCGATCAGGAGTAAATCCGTCGGAGACTTGAGCAGGACAAGCATGACCGATCCAAAGAGAACGGCGGCAAAAAGTCCCCGGAAAAAAGTAAGCCACTTCAGTTTCCGGTAAAGGTCATGATCCGATCTGCTTTTAAAGCTGTTCATCGGGCTTGCCGCCGTGGGGACGGGCCTGTTCCGGATGGGGGTACAGGCGTATCGCCGGTTTCTTTGCCCGGGTGACTATAAGTGCCATGTGCACTTATCCCGAAACCGCACCGGCCATCTTGAATATCGGCAGATACATGGAGATAACCAGACCACCGATAGTGACCCCGAGAAAGACCAGCATGAATGGTTCGATGAGGGCTGTGAGGTTTTCCACGGCCTGATCGACCTCTTCTTCGTAAAAATCGGCGATCTTTTCGAGCATGGCGTCAAGGGCTCCGGTGGATTCGCCCACTGATATCATCTGGCAGACCATGGACGGAAAGACCCCGGTCTCCATCAGGGGGTCCGCAATGGTCTGCCCTTCGGCAATGGCGGCACGCACCTTGTAGATCGCCTTTTCAATGGTTTTATTGCCGGCTGTTTTTGCAACGATATCCAGCGCCTCAAGGATGGACACACCACTTGAAAGCATGGTGCCCATGGTCCGGGTGAACTTGGCCACCGCGACTTTTCGTATCAGCATCCCGACCACCGGGAATTTTAAAAACAGATCATCAATAATTTCCCGGCCTTTATTGGTGGCATAGGCGCGTTTATAGGCTATGATAAAAATGATGATACCGCCGATTATCAGGTGAATTTTGCTCTGAACAAACCGGCTCATGGCGATAATCACCTGCGTCGGAACGGGAAGGGCCTTCCCGAAATCGGAGAACATGTCCTCGAATACCGGGATGACAAAGACCAGGATAACGGCGATAACCACGAGTGCAATTACAATGGTCACGATGGGATAGGTCATTGCTCCCTTGACCTGGGCCTTTAGTCTGGCGGCTTTTTCCATATAAGCGGAAAGCCTGCGGAGAATGACGTCTAAAATACCGCCGGCCTCGCCGGCGGCAACCATGTTGACAAAGAGTTCATCAAACTGCTTGGGGTATTTTTTTAATGATTCCGCCAGGGTCTGCCCGCTTTCAACAGACGTCTTGATGTCTTTTAACAGCTTTTTAAAAGTCGAGTTCTCCTGCTGGTTCACGAGGATATCAAGGCACTGGATGATGGGCAGGCCGGCGTCGATCATGGTTGAAAACTGCCGACAGAAGATGATGACATCAGCCTGTTCGACTTTGGGCTGAAGAAAAGCCACGTTCGCAAAAATGTCCTGGGGCTTTTTCTTTATCTTATCGGGTTTGATATGCTGCCTTGCAAGGACCGCCCGGACTTCCTGTTCGCTGGGCGCATCCATCTCACCTTTCCGGACCTCGTTGTTCCGGCCCTTGCCTTCCCAGAGAAAAACCGGCATTGTTCCTCCTTGTATGTAAAAATCCGTGTGTTGATTTTAAGAGTGTTTATTTATCGAATTTACATTTACGCTATTTTACCATGTTTACGGCCGTGGTCAAATATTATCCGGCCATGAATACAAAATTACAGTTGAAAATGAATTGTTATCATAATAAAGACTAAAATACAAATTTTTTTAGCCTGTTGTACTGCATCTGTCCCGGTTTTCCTGATTCCATAGAGATACGGGCTGTTATAAGAGTCATCCATGATTCCCTTGGATCTCCCGGCCCCGCATACTTTTGCATACGGCCCGGCACAAAAAGAACGGACAATCCCGTGACCTTTCCGGAAAAAGAAATAGACGGACTAACCGTCATAACGACCCATATCAACGCCGATTTCGACGCAGTCGGATCCATGCTTGCGGCGCACAAGCTATATCCCGGCTCACGCGTGGCCTTTCCGGGTTTTCACGAAAAAAGCATGAAAAATTTTTTCATCAGCACCATGGCCTATCTCTTTGATATGATCGATTTAAAAAAAATCGATAAAAACGAGATCAGGCGACTGGTTATAGTGGATACACGCCAGAAAAACAGGATTGGAAGCCTTGCCGATTTCCTTGACCGTCCGGGCGTTGAAGTCCACATTTACGATCATCATCCGGCGACTGCGGGCGATATCCGGCCGGATTACGAAATTGCCCGGTGCTGCGGAGCGACCGTAACCATACTCACGGATATCATAAGTAAAAAGGAGATCGAGGTCAGCGCGGACGAGGCAACGATAATGCTTTTGGGCATTTTCGAGGACACGGGGTCATTCACCTATCCGTCAACCACGCCGGAGGACTTTGCAGCCGCAGCGTTTCTCCTTTCAAGGGGCGCAAGCCTGACCACGATTTCAGATATGATCTCAAAGGAGCTTGAACCCACCCAGATCGCTCTCTTAAATGACATGATTAAAAACGGTGTCCCCTATTATATTAACGGCATTGATATTGTTGTTTCGACCGTGTCCTGTGATGATTATATTCACGATCTTGCGTTTCTTACACAGAAGATGCTCAAGATTGAGGATTTAAAGGCGCTTTTCGTCATCGCGCTGATGAAGAACAAGATTTACATCGCGGCCCGAAGCCGTGTTCCGGAGGTGGATGTGGGTATAATCGCCCAGGAATTCGGCGGCGGGGGGCATGGATTCGCCGCAGCGGCAACCGTCCGGGACATGACACTGGCCCAGACAGGGGACCTGCTAATCCGGATACTCAAAAAACACCTGAAATCAGTGCAGCGGGCTGGGGACATCATGTCCACGCCTCCCATCACGGCCCATGTGTCGACGACATGCATGCATGCGCGCGAACTTTTATCCAGGTACAACGTAAATGCATTGCTGGTGATTGACGATGAAGACGACGGACCCGCGCTTAGAGGTTTTATTTCACGTCAGGTGATCGAAAAGGCGCTTTATCATAATTTAGGTGATATTCCGATCAAGGAATATATGACCACGGAGTTCTCTCACGCATCGCTCGAAGCGGACCTTGCCGAGATCCAGAAAAAAATCATAGAGAGCAAGCAGCGGATCCTGCCGGTTATGGAAGGTGATGTTATTAAGGGGGTAATCACACGGACCGACCTTTTGAATATGCTGATTACCAATGATCAAAAAAAGTCCGCACATCCGGATGAACCAGGCGCCACCGTGTTTTCTCCCAGGACCAGGAACATCAAAAAATTTCTTGCGGAACGTCTTTCTCCCCACGTAATGAGCCTCCTTTCCCAAATAGGGACGGTTGCAAACCAGCTCGATTTCTCGGCTTATGTAGTGGGAGGCTTTGTGCGGGATCTTTTTCTCTTTCGCCACAACGAAGACATCGATATTGTCATAGAGGGAGACGGGATTGAGTTTGCCAGGGCATTCGCCCGTAAAAACGACCTCAGAATCAATGAGTACGCCAGGTTCGGCACCTCGGTCATCATCTTTCCCGACGGGTTTAAAATAGATGTCGCCTCTGCCCGGATGGAATACTACAAATTCCCGGCAGCGCTTCCCACCGTGGAATCAAGCTCCATAAAGCTGGATCTTTTCCGCAGGGATTTTACGGTAAACACCCTGGCGGTCACGCTTAACCCCGAAAACTTCGGGGAGTTGATTGATTTTTTCGGAGGTCTGCGGGATATCAAGGAAAAGGCCATTCGGATTCTCCATAACCTTAGTTTTGTAGAGGATCCGACCCGGGTGTTTCGGGCCGTCCGGTTTGAGCAGAGATTCGGCTTTACCATAGGAAAACTCACAGCCGGGCTGATAAAAAACGCCGTAAAAATGGATTTTTTCAAACAGCTTTCAGGCCGTCGGGTTTTTTCAAAACTCCGTCATATCTTAAACGAGGAAAATCCGATCCCGGCCTTGACCCGCTTGAACGAATTCGACCTTCTCAAGGTCATAGACCCTCAGATATGCATTGACAAGAGCATGGCAGACACCCTTGAGACCGCAAAGAGAGTTCTTTCATGGTACGATCTTCTCTATCTGGACGAAAAAGTGATGAAATGGGCGGTTTATTTTATGCTCCTGCTCGAAAAGACCGATTTTGAGACCTCCGTTAAGTTATGCCGACGCTTTGAAATTCCGCCGCGACAGGTCAAGATGTTCATAGACGGCCGCCTGGCGGCGCAACAGGCCCTGTCCACCTTATACCTCATGAAGAAGGATATCCGCAAAAGCACACTCTATTATACTTTAAAGGGGTTTAAAACCGAACTTGTCCTCTACATGATGGTGATTGCAAAAACGGATTCGGTTAAACGTGCCATATCCCTTTTCATGACCGATCTTAAGGATGTCCGCCCATCTGTTTCCGGTCGGGACCTGAAAAATATGGAGATCCCGCCTTCCCCCCTTTACAGCCATGTCTTTAAAGCGCTCATGGCGGAAAAGCTGGACGATAATATTCAAACAAGAGAAGAGGAACTCGATTTCATAAAAGACTATGTTAACAGAATTCAAAACACTTGATTATCTGCTGCAGATTGCGGCCATCCTTTACGCCATCGTGCCCCATGAAGTTGCCCATGGATTCGCGGCCCTGAAGATGGGCGACCCCACGGCAAAACTGGCCGGACGCCTTACTTTGAACCCGATTTCACACCTGGATCTTTTTGGTTCGATCATCCTTCCCGGCATCCTCATATTTTCAGGTTCACCAGTAGTATTGGGATACGCAAAGCCGGTGCCTGTAAGGGCGGATCTTCTTCTGGGCAATCGCTTGAAGATCATTATCGTGGCGGGCGCCGGCGTCGTGGTCAATGTAGCGCTTGCCATTATTTGCGCGCTCGTTTTCAGGGGAGTGCGTGCGCTTATGCCGGGTATTGAGTCACATATGATCTTTATGGGCGCAAAAATATTTTCCGGTTTTCTTTTTTACAGCATTATCTTCAATGTCATATTGGCAATGTTCAACCTTATTCCGCTGCCGCCTCTGGACGGCAGCCGGATTTTCGGGGCTCTTTTACCGGAAAAGGCGCGCTACATGTTGTTCAAGATGGCCCCTGCGGGAATCGTTATATTGATCGCACTTCTTGCCACACATAAAATCGACGGGCTTTTTTCGTGGATTATCATGCCCGTTATCCGATTTCTTACGGGAATGTAAGAACAACTATTTCAGGAAAGGAAAAATATGAGCGGGAAAAAAAGAATCGTAAGCGGTATGAGGCCGACCGGTGCGCTGCATCTGGGCAACCTGCACGGCGCGTTGAGCAACTGGATATCGCTCCAGGATCAATATGACTGTTTCTTTTTTATTGCGGACTGGCATGCCCTTACCAGTGATTACGAGCACCCGGAAAATATCCGGCGGTATTCGCATGACATGATGATAGACTGGCTTGCAGCCGGCCTTTCACCGGAAAAGAGCACGCTGTTCGTTCAATCCGAAATACGGGAACACGCAGAGTTGTTCCTGCTTTTATCAATGATAACGCCGGTTCCCTGGCTTGAAAGAAACCCCACCTACAAGGATCAGATAGAACAACTTTCGAGCCGGGATCTTTCAACCTTCGGTTTCCTGGGCTACCCCGTCCTCCAGGCCGCCGACATAATCATCTACAAGGCTGACGGTGTGCCGGTGGGCATTGACCAGATCCCGCATATCGAGATCACCCGGGAGATCGCCAGGCGGTTCAATTATCTTTACACCCCGATATTTCCCGAACCCGGAGCCATCCTGACTGAAACCGCCAAAGTTTTAGGTGTTGACCGGCGCAAGATGAGCAAGAGCTACGGCAATGCCATTTACCTGGGTGATTCCCCGGATACCGTGCGCAAGACGGTTGCAAGCATGATCACCGATCCCCAGCGCATGAAAAAAACAGACCCCGGTGATCCATCCATATGCAATGTTTTTACCTTTCATAAACTTTACTCGGATGGATCCATGGTGGCGGAAGTGGATGAACTATGCCGTACCGCCGGGATCGGTTGTGTGGCATGCAAGAAGAAGGTGGCGGAAAATCTGGTTTCGTTTCTGGCTCCCATCCGGGAAAAGATTGAATACTACAGGGACCATGGAAAGCTCGTGGAAGAGATTATGGAAACGGGGTCGAAAAAAGCCCGGGAAGTGGTACGAAAAACCATGGAGGAGGTACGGGCCGCAATTAAGATCAGATAATGACGACTCCGTAAAAAGTCCGTCTGCGGCGTTGCGCTTCGCCGGGAAAGTGCTACCGTACAAAAAGTACGCCTCCGCCTTTCCCGGCTCGCGCGCCTTGCATACGGCGCTTTTTACGAAGCCGTCTGGATGAATGTGTAAAAGGCTTTCGTTTTAGTGATCGCAACATTTCGGAATCAGACGCCAACAGCATGCATTCGGGGAAAAATGCAAAATACCGCATACCAGGTAAATCTCGAAAATGTCTTTGAAGGTCCCATGGATCTGCTTATTCATCTCATCCGGAAAAACGAGGTGGATATCCGTGACATCCCCATAGCCATGATCACCGATCAGTTCCTCTCTTACATAGAGTGGATGCAGGCCATGAATATCGACTTTGCGGCGGATTTCCTCGTGATGGCCGCGACGCTTACCTATATCAAGTCGCGTATGCTCCTGCCCGGCCTGTCGGATGGTCCTGATGAATCAGAGGACCCGCGTAACGAGATCACAGGGCCGATCGTGGAATATATCCGGATGAAGGCTGCGGCAGCCCTGCTGAATAAACGGGACTGGCTCGACAGGGATGTCTTCATGCGCTCGAAAACCCGACACCGGGTTTTTTCACCTGAAGATATGCCCGTAAGCCTTGATGTTTTCGGGCTGGTATCTGCGTACCAGGGCCTGCTTGACCGAATGGCGCCCGATATCCGGATCGAAATCACTCCCGAAAAAATATCCGTCAGGGACAGAATGACCCAGGTCATAGACCTCCTGGCGGAAAAAGGGACTTTAACCTTTACGGATCTTTTGTTTTCCGGGGCGAAACGCGAAGACATCATCGTAACATTTCTCGCCATCCTGGAGCTTGCCCGCCTGAACATGGCCCGAATTGCCCAGGGCCGGTCAAACGGTGACATCCGTCTTTATTCAATCCAGGCAGCAGCATGAACGACTTGAAAAACATCATCGAAAGCCTGCTTTTTGTAGCTGAATCGCCTCTGTACCCGGATCAGGTAAAAAAAGCGGCTCCCGAGGCGGATGCCCGGGAAATAAGAAAGGCGCTCGAGGCCCTGGTGGAAGATTATGAGCAAAGGGCCGGCGGTTTTGCACTTTGTTGCGTGGCCGGCGGTTACCAGTTCAGGACCCGGCCCGAATACAGTCAATGGATACAAAAATTTCTTCAGCCAAACCCGGCCAGGCTCAGCCGGGCCGCCATGGAAACGCTGGCCATAGTTGCCTACCACCAGCCGGTATTGCGCAGCGAGGTCGAGCACATCCGGGGGGTGAATTCCGGAAATACATTGAAAATACTCCTTGAGCGAAAGCTCATCCGCATCCTGGGCCGGCGTGAAATTCCCGGGCGGCCTATTGTTTATGGGAGTTCGAAAAAGTTTCTTGAAACACTCGGCTTAAAGGATTTAAAAGACCTTCCCACACCGGAGGAGATCGGGGAACGGGCCAATGCCGGGAACGGGAAAGAGATTGCAGCCCGGAACAAGGAACAACATCTTCGACAGG
Organism: Deltaproteobacteria bacterium; assembly: GCA_013151835.1. Classification (GTDB taxonomy): domain Bacteria; phylum Desulfobacterota; class Desulfobacteria; order Desulfobacterales; family Desulfosalsimonadaceae; genus JAADHK01. The sequence continues at coordinate 26,964 of JAADHK010000087.1, read as the reverse complement.
AGGATGCGCAGGAAAATAATACTTGACTTTGTCTTGAATCGGGCCTTATTTTATGCGCCATACGGGCGGTTAACTCAGTGGGAGAGTGCTACCTTCACACGGTAGAAGTCGTTGGTTCAAATCCAATACCGCCTACCAGAAATATCAAGGAGCTTCAGAGGAAATCGCTGAGGCTCCTTTTTTTTATAGGGATTTTGAAATTTTTACCGGCATGATCTTTAGTGCGGGCATCCTTGCCTGGGGATCGTGTGGAACGGCGCTCATGAGTGTATTGAAGTTGGCGCTTTCAAAATGAATGGGTCCGAAAAGATATCCGGGAGTGACATCCCTGCCGACCGCCGCCTTTACCGTCAGCGTGCCGTAAGGGCTGGTCAGGCGTATCAGCTCCCCGTCATCTATTCCCTCTTTTTTGGCGTCATCGGCATGAATCGTAAGAAACGGTTCCGGATTTCCCTTCATGAGTTTCTTTGAACGGCGACTCATTTCACCGGTGTTAAAATGTCCCAGCAGGCGGCCGGTTATCAGAACATAGGGGTATGTATCGGTCGCTTCCATGAGATTCTCCGGCGCCGAGACCGGAAAAAACCGGGCCCGCCGGTCCCGGAAAGCGAACCCATCTTCATAGAGGCGCGGCGTCCCGGGATGTTTTTCATCATAACAGGGCCAGAACAGGCCGGGAGAGCCTTTCAACCGGTCATGGGTGACGCCTGAAAAGACCGGGGCCTGTTGCCGGACCTCTTCCCATACGTCTTTTGCGCTGGAATAGTTCCACTCAAAACCGAAGGCACCCGCCATATCGGCGATAATACGCCAGTCCGGTTTGACGCCTTTTAAGGGCGCAATCCCCCCGGATGTGAACTGAATCCTCCGGGCGGCATTGGTGAACGTCCCTTCCTTTTCCCCAATCATGGCGGCGGGAAAAATAACATGGGCAAGCTTGGCGGTCTCGGTCATGAAAATGTCCTGCACGATCAGGAGGTCCAGGCGCTGGAGCATCCACGAAACAAAGCTGGACTGGGGTTCGGAAAGCGCCGGGTTTTCACCCACGACATAAAGGGCGCGGATTTTGCCGGACGCAATTTCGTGAATCATCTCGGGTGCGGACAACCCCCGTGTTGAAGGGAGTTTCGCATTCCACAGGGCGCCGGTATGTATCCGGGCGGCCTCGTCAGCCACCGCCATATGTCCGGGCAGGAGGTTCGGCAGTGCGCCCATGTCACCTGCGCCCTGCACGTTGTTCTGTCCCCTGAGCGGCGAAACGCCGCACCCGGGCTTTCCCACATTCCCAGTCAGCAGAACCAGGTTGACAAGGGCGGAAATATTATCGGTTCCATGGGCGTGCTGGGTCAGTCCCATCCCCCATATGAAGATGGTTTTTTTCCCGTGAATCAGTGCGGCCGCCTTTTCCAGATCATTATAATCGACGCCGGAGCGGGAGCATGCATTTTGAACGTCAAAATTTTCAAGCGACTTCAGGTACGCCTCAAAGGCGATGGTCTGGGTTCTGCAGAACGCCTCGTCGTGCCAGTTTTTGGTATACATGATTTTTGCCAGGGCATTGATCCAGAATATATCAGTGCCGGGCCTGGGATTCAGATGCACGGCCGCATGCCTGACCAGATCAGTATTTCGAGGGTCGGCCAGCACGAGAGCGATCTCTCCTTTTCGCGCCCGTTTGCGCAGCCACATCCAGATTACCGGGTGTGTGACGTCGGTGTGCGCGCCGACCATCACGATGGTTTCCGCAGTATTGTAATCCTCGTGAAACGTGCTGACCGCGCCGTACCCGAGCTGCTTTCGCAGGCCCACCTCGGACGGACCATGGCAGAGACGCGCGCAATTGTCGATATTGTTATTTCCGATGACGGCGCGTTGGAACTTCTGGCAAAGGTAGGCGTCTTCGTTAAGTATTTTCCCGCTGCACAGCATCCCGATACTCTGTGGTCCGTGTTGATCCATAACCTGTTTTAAGCGGCCGGCGGCAAATGCCATGGCCTCATCCCAGGTCGTGCGGGCGAGGATTTTATTTTTACGGACAAGGGGGGCGGACAGGCGACTCTTGCTGTTGATCAGCTCATGGACCGAAAGTCCCTTGATACACAGGTACTTGCCATTCAGTTCCATGTTTCTGCCGGACGCGCTGCTCTTGACCGGTTCGCCGTTTTGGTTGAGCCTGATTTCAAGATTACATCCGACACCGCAATACGGACAAATAATTGGAACTGACTTTTCCATGATATACCATCCTGAAATTATCTGGTATCTACGCCCTTTGAAAAAATTTGTTTGTTCTAACCGGCCAACGGACCAATCCCGCGTATCGACATGAGTCATAAACTATAGCTGTGTTTGTCGGATTACGCTTCGCTAATCCGACCTACGCAATTGTGTCACGCCTTGGCTGAAACCCCTACACCGCCGGTCCTGCGGCGCATACCCCGTCGGATACAAAAGCCTTGTATTGTTCAAAGCTTTTGACAAAAAGCCGGGCCAGAGCCAGTGCCTTGTCATTGTATGCAGCCTTGTCAGGCCAGGTGTTGCTGGGCTTCAGAACCTCCGGAGGAACACCGGGGCATACGGCGGGAATATCAAGCCCGAAAATCGGATCACGCTCATAGGGGACGTCATCCAGCTTTCCCTCGAGTGCCGCGTTCAGCATTGCCCGGGTGTAGGCGATGGAAATGCGGGAACCAATGCCGTAAGGCCCGCCGGTCCAGCCGGTGTTGAGGAGCCAGCATTTCACGTTGTGGCGCTTGATCTTTTCGCCCAGCAGGCGTGCGTATTCACTCGGGTGCAGGGGCATGAAGGGTGCGCCAAAGCAGGTGCTGAAGGTCGCCTTGGGCTCGGTTATGCCCGCCTCGGTTCCGCCGATCTTTGCGGTATAGCCGAGCAGAAAATGGTATTTGGCCTGTTCGAGTGAAAGCCGGGAAATGGGAGGCAGCACGCCGAATGCATCCGCCGTCAGGAAAATAATGTTTTCCGGGTGTCCGGCGCATCCGCTTTTCACGATATTGTCGAGATGGGTCAATGGATACGCGGCGCGGGTATTTTCCGTGATGCTGTCGTCGTTTAAATCAACATTCCGCTCTTCTTCGTCACAAATGACGTTTTCGAGTATGGTCCCGAATTTTCGCGTTGTCTCATAAATCTCGGGTTCGGCTTCCTGGGAGAGGCGGATCACCTTGGCGTAACATCCGCCTTCAAAATTAAAAACGCCGTCATCGCTCCATCCGTGCTCGTCGTCCCCGATCAGGGCGCGGTTCGGATCGGCCGACAGGGTCGTCTTCCCGGTTGCCGAAAGCCCGAAAAGGATCGCCGTATCCCCTTTGGCGCCCACATTTGCGCTGCAGTGCATGGAGAGTACGTTTTGCCGGGGCAGGATATAGTTTAACGCCGTAAAGACCGATTTTTTGATCTCGCCCCCGTAATAGGTGCCCCCGATCAGAATAAGCTTCCTGCTGAAGTTGACCAGGATGAAGGTGTCTGAATTAATACCGTCTTTTTCCGGGTTTCCCAGAAATTTAGGCAACGCGATGACGGTAAACTCCGGCGTAAATTCCGGCAAAAGGCTCCGGTTCCGTATGCGGAGCAGAAGATTTCTCGCAAACAGCGACTGCCACGCATACTCGGTGATCACCCGGACGGCCAGACGGTATTTCTCGTCCGCGCCCGCGTATGCGTCCTGGACAAAGATTTCCCGATCCTGGAGATACGCCTTGATTCTCTCGAAAATATTGTCAAACTTTTCGGGTGGATAGGCGATATTTACGTCTCCCCAGTCGATCGTGTCTTTCGTGGTTTCGTCTTTTACAATAAACTTGTCGTTGGGGGCGCGGCCCGTGCTGACCGGCGACACGATAGGCCGGACGATCACCAGGGGGCCGAGATGGGAGACGACGCCTTCGCCTCTTTTAGTCGCAAGTTCGTAGAGTTTGGGGGAACAGAGGTTCCAGTGGACTTTTTTAAGATTCCTCAGCCCGAGATATTCCAGGCCGCACTCCAGCTTCTTTAATTCGCAAAACGGTTTCATCCTTCCTCCTTAAGATTGATGATCTCGTAAAAAGTCAGGCACCCCCGTAAAGATGGCTAAGTAGAAAGTTCCATATACAAGGCGTAGTGGTGTCGCGTGTCGCGAAAGCGGAGGCATACATATAGTATTCCGAGCATTTCGCGACCCGCTACAACGCAGTAGATGGGACTTTTTACGACGCCATCAAGATTGGGTATTAAAATGAATAGCAGATGGGGTATTGTCGGTCAAGAAAACTCAAAAGAATTAATTGCTTTTAATTAAACTACGGGCTATGCCCGTGCGACCCCATGAGGTTCTACCGTTCCGGCGACAATAAATATATGCCATACCTGTATAATAATGCATTTTTTGAACGCCCAACATCGAACGTCCAACGTTGAACATCGAATAATGATATCGCTTCGCTCTGTTAAATTTATACTTTATAGAATATACAAAATACCTTATTCAAAATTCGATGTTGAACGTTCGATGTTCATAGCCTTTCAGGAAGACTATGTTCCTGACGTTTAGATATGATCTACAAGAAAAACGATGTCTTTTGCCCCCTTCGAGGGGGTTTCATCATACCACGTCCTATGGGCGTGGTTGGTGATTTTTGATATTGTACCCCCGTCTTATCAGTCCCTTGAATCAAGACCGGAAACGGCCGCGATACACAGAATAACACATTGTAATATTAAATGATTTTCCGCGTTGACACATGGGTGGATTCATGCAATATGTTTTTATAAGGGTATTTTGAGACGGTCAGTTAACACCTATGAACAGGACCACCCGGCATGATAACAAAGGTAAGCTTTATACTGGTAATCCTCTCGGGAATCATACATCCCCTCTGGAATATGCTTTTAAAAAAAAGCGACGACAAGGTTGTCTTCTATTTAAATATACATCTTATCTATACCGTATTATTCAGCTTTATATTAATCTTATATCCTGTAAGTTCGATTGACCTTTCAGGATGGTTTTTTGTTATCCTCTCCGCTTTTGCGCATTTTTTCTATCAGGTTTTTTTATGCAGGACTTATGAATTGGCGGACATGTCCCTGACATACCCGATTGTGAGGTCGTCGCCGATATTCGTGCTTTTAATGGGGTTTGTTTTTTTAAAGGAAATCCCTTCGTTGACGGCGGCTATTGGTGTTATTATCGTCATGGCCGGTGTGCTGATCATTCATCAGAAAACCTTGTCTTTCTCTTTTTTTAAGCAAATGTTTCGCAATATCGATACTAAGGTTATGGTGGTTGCGGTTTTGACTGCCTTCTCCTCGGCCTGTTATGCTATTGTCGATAAAAAGGGGGTGTTGATGCTGCACCCGGTTTTGTTCTTTTATCTGATGTTCGCTTTTTCCGGATTTTTATTTTTGATTTATTTTTTATTTTTAAAAGAAAGGCGCGGCAGGTATTTTGAGATATTGGCAAGGGACAAGTACCGGATAACCCTTGCGGCCATACTTGAGTTTTCCTCTTATATCTTGATATTGTATGCGTTTCGTATTTCCAAGGTTGCCTATATTGTCTCTTTGCGGCAGATAAGTGTTGTTTTTGGCGTGTTGTATGGTATCAGGTTTCTTGATGAAAAATACGGGAAGGTCAGGTTTGTGGGTTCATTAATTATTTTTTGTGGTATTTTTTTAATAACCGCTTTTGGTTAAGAGGGCTTTAACAATGGATGAAAGAAATACGGAAAATATAACCCTGTTTCCGGGAATGGCGGGTTTGACCAGGGATATTATCGAGAGGCTGAAGGCGCAGGGGACCGAGCTTATATCCGTTGATATTATGGTTACCCAGAAGTGCAATTTTCATTGCTTATACTGCTATGCCGAGGGTGGGCCGAGAAGGACCAATCAGTTGACAATGGCGGAAGCGAAAAATATCGTTGATGAATCGGCCGGGCTCGGGGTTAAAGTCATCAACATGCAGGGGGGAGAGCCCCTGGTCTGGAGCCCGCCGGATTGGAAGGGCAAGGAAGAAAGCGCATTTTTTCACCTTGTCGGTTATGCCAGGGATTTATTTGCCGGGCAAAATCTGCCCCTGGACATGGTAAGCTTCACCGATGTGGCCATGATAACCAAAAAAAAGGCTAAAAAGCTGGCTGATATGGGGATTGCCCTGTGCTGCAAGCTCGATTCCATGGACACGGATATTCAGGACAAGCTTTTGGATACACCGGGCGGTTCAAAAAAAATGATGCAGGGGTTTTACAACCTGCTGGAAGTCGGTTACGGCCGCGAGGACATGCCCCGGATTTCCACAAATACGGTTGTGACAAAGCTGAATTACGACGGGGTACCCGACGTCTTCCGATGGTCCCGTAAAAACAATTTCAAACCCTTTGTGATACCGGTGCATGTTCATGGGACCGCAAAGAAAAACCATTCAATCATGTTATGCGGCAAACCATCCGGCGGGACCTTAAACTCGGCAGACATTAAAGACCTGTTTGAAAGGCTGGCCGCCATAGACGGTTCGGAGTTTGGCATTCACTGGAAGGCGGAAAGTCCCTGGGTAGAAAACAAGGCCTGCTCACGTCATCTTGCCGGGGTGCATGTGAGGGCCGACGGAATCGTGGTGCCTTGCTCGGAAGCCCCGGATCATTGGGCGCTCGGCGATATACGCAAGGATTCGTTTAAAGACATCGTTAGTTCGGACAAGGTGAAGAAATTCAGGAATATCTATTCCGAACTTCATGAAAACAATAAATGCTCGCCGGAAAATTGCCCTTTAAGCAGCGAGGAGAAGTGTTACGGATGCAGGACCCGTGCATATGATGATTCCGCCTTCAACGATAAAGGGGAATACGATGCTTTCAAATTGGACCCGGAGGCCTTTTTTGAAGGCGATCCCGCATGCTGGCGCACTGGCAAGAAATAGGGGGCTCCAGGTTGATGCCATGAACAGAAATACACTTAAAGAACATATCGGACAGGGCCGGTTGATCAGGATCGTTGGAGCGCATAACGGGCTTACCGCCAAACTGGTGGAAGAGGCCGGGTTTGAGGGGGTTTGGGCGTCGGGTCTTGAAATATCAACCTCTCATGCGGTGCCGGATGCCAATATCCTGACCATGACCGATTTTTTAAACGCCTCATCCGAGATGGCGCACGCAGTCTCCATACCGGTGATCGCCGATTGTGACACCGGTTTTGGGAACTCCAACAATGTCATGCATATGGTAAAAAGGTTTGAAGCAGCCGGTGTCAATGCCGTGTGTATTGAAGACAAGAAGTTTCCCAAGGTCAACAGTTTTATCTCGGGACGGCAGGATCTGGCTCCGATTGCGGAGTTCGTGGGCAAGATAATGGCCGCGAAAAATGCCGGAAATACGGATGCGTTCATGGTTTTTGCCCGGGTCGAGGCGTTAATCGCGGGCTGGGGCCATGGGGAGGCATTAAAAAGGGCGCATGCCTACGTCGATGCCGGGGCGGACGCCATCTTCATCCACTCCAAATCAGATAGGCCGGACGAGATTATCGAGTTCTGCAGAGACTGGGACAAAAAAGCCCCGCTGCTCATCTGTCCCACTACCTTTCATATCGATGAAGCCGACATGGAAGCGCTCGGCATAAATATAGTCATCTACGCAAATCACGGTCTGCGGGCGGCGATTAAAAGCATGCAATCGGTGTTAAACCGGATTGAAAAACATGGGAAATCAGGCATAGACGATAAAATCGTTTCCATGGACGAGGTCTTCCGGCTGCAGGGCATGTACGCCATGAAGCATAACGAAAAGAAGTTTCTTAAAACCGGACTCGGGAGTGTAAAGGCCATCATACCCGCAGCAGGGTATAAGGTTGACGATTCCCTGCGCTCCCTTGTGGAGGACCGGCCGGTTGGCATGCTCGATATAAACGGAAAATCCCTGCTCCAGCGAAACATAGAGACGCTTAATATAGCAGGCGTTCAGGATGTAAGCGTGGTTGCGGGTTATCAGGCCGCTCGGGTGATCATAGACGGTGCCGGAGTCGTGGATAACAGGGAATTTAAAACAACCGGAATTATGTATTCGGTGATGCAGGGTGTTGATGAAATCGCGGATAAGAACCTGATCCTCTATTCAGACATCATCATCGACTGCTGCTTGTTGGAAAATCTTCTCAAAAAGGAAGCCGATATTATCCTGGTGGGCGACCGTAGCTATAAAAAGACAAGCTACCGCAATAAGAAGCTTGAGCTTATTGTCACCGATAATCCCTTTCAGGATGGCCACCGCACGATCGATACCAACCGGAAGAATATCGTAAAAAAGATAGGCGATGATATATCCGAACAGGAAGGGGATTGCGAGTTTGTCGGGCTTGCCCTTTTATCGAAAAAGGGGATGCGCCTTCTTGTCGATGAATATAAGGCATCGAACCTTGGGGAGACAATATCGTTTGCCGATTTTATTCAATGCCTGGTGGAGAAAAACCATGAGGTGCTTGTTTACGAGGTGACCGGCGGGTGGATGGAAATCCATACCTTTGAGGACTATAAAAACGCCTGCGCGGTCTTTTCTTAAAGAAAGATATGAAAGCGGAACTTTTAATAAGAGAATTTAAGAAACATGAAATCGGCCCCTATGTCGAGGTGCCCTGTTCAATCCTGGCACCGGTAATATCCGGGCTTTCAAACGACCCGTCATGCGAGGTCATAAACCCGGTAAACGAGGCTGTGGCCATGGGGATTGCTGCGGGGTCTTACCTTGCAACCGGGCAAATCCCCATGGTGCTCATGCAGAACTCCGGGTTTTGCAATACCTTAAACTGTCTCACTTCTTTAAACCAGATATACAAAATTCCGGCTGTCTACCTTATATCCTGGCGGGGGGAACCTGGAATTAACGACGCGCCCGAACATTATGTCATGGGCGGCGAACTGGAGCGGATACTCAAAACCTTTGATGTCCCTTATCGTGTTTTAACGCAAGGCAATTATCAGGATGAAATCGGTGCGGTTGTTGATCTCGTCAAAAAGAGCCGCTCTCCTGTGGCCCTGGTGCTGAAAAAGGGCCTGGTGGAAAAGTCAGCGCCTCTTTTCCCGGGTTCGTGTTCCGCCATGACCAGGTGCAGGGCCGTGGACATTATCATGAGCGCATGCGGTGATGAGGCTTGTTTCGTCACCACAAACGGGTTTATCAGCCGCGAGGTCTTTCATAATCTGTCCGGGAAAAAAGAAGGAAATAAAAATCCGCCTTTTTACATGCTCGGCTCTATGGGGCATGCCCTCCCGGTAGCCCTGGGGATCGGGAGGGCTCTTGATGATCACTCGAAGGCCATTGTCCTGGATGGCGACGGCGGTTGTCTAATGCACCTGGGGGCAATGGCCTCCGTTGGTGAGGCTGGCGGTTCGCGGTTGATACACGCTGTTCTGGATAATGGCTGTTATGCTTCAACCGGCGGCCAGCCAACAGTCTCCGGCAGTATCGACCTATGCGCAGTGGCCAGGGGGTGTGGCTATTTGAACACCTGCCGGGTAGACAATGAAGATGATTTGAAAAGCGGGTTCACCTCTTTATTAAAATCCCCGGGCCCGGCGTTCGTGCATATTTTAATCAACGGCGTTGAAGGCAAGGGCCGCTGCAGGATATCCGACGAGTATTCCTGCCGGGAAATCAGGGAACATTTTATGAAACGGGTCGGCACGGGCGGGGATAAACTTCTTTACTCCACCCGGAAGAACGATTCGTCGAATTCAGGCTTGTCCTTGTACCGGTCCATGAAAAACCCGGGCAGTGTGTCGGCCTGATCGAACAGCCCGTGGTCTGCCGCGATTCCGGCCTTGTTCAATGCATCGACGATATCTTTCGGATTCGGCGGGCAGCCTTTTATCGCGATCATCTCGTTTATGTCGGGGTTGTCCTTATTGGCGTTGTACATGCACCGTCCCAGCAGGATCGTCTTTTTCATGCCCGGCGTCGGCTTCAGACGTTTTCCGGTGAGTATCTCGACCCCGTCCCAGGGCTCTCCCTTCCACGCAAACCGTATCGCAGAAAGGACGAGCCCGTTTAAGCCCGAACAATAGGTGCACATGGTCGTATCGTACTTGCGGTAGAAAAGTCCCTTGATTCCCTGTTTTGCAAGAGGTGCCGGCATGTTGCCGTCTTTTTCGTCGGAGTATGCGAAATCGTATTCATGCACCGACGCGACATCTTCGATCTTTTCGCCCACCACCTCGATGTCCGAAAGATCCGTGGGTCTTGCGTGGTTTTTTGCGGCGTGGACGAGGTGGGGGACCTCGTCGGCCCGGTATCCAAGGACGTTTGCGCCCACCATGTCGGCGGCAATAATGTCCGAAGACGCGATCAGGATATTGCTCCTGCGCATCCTGCCGTCAAATCCCGGCCCCCGCTCAAGGGAGTAAATGCCGTCTATGAGCGTGAAGATCGGTGGCATGCCGTCCGCAAGCCGGGCCACGTGGTAATGGAGATCCCTTTGGATATCGGCATTGTGGCACTTCTTGCGCGACGGGATGTTTATCGTTCCCTTGAGATTTTTGATCCCCAGGCTCACCACGGTCTGGTTATGGGATTTCATGGCCGGAAGGTCCACCACGAAATCGCTGTTCATGATATCGGTGTTGAACTTGAGGCTGATCCCGTCTCCCAGATCAATCTCCTCAAAGGGCCGCTGCATGACATTGATATATTTCACGCCGTAGCGCTTGTGCAGGGTCTCGTAGCCGAGGGTGGCAAACGCGTGGGCCGGAGTTTCAATATCCTTTGGCGCGGCCACCACGCCCTCGCCGATGGTGATATCATCGATCCCGTGTTCTTTTAAGATCACCACCATGTCCTCGATCACCCTGGATGTGGTGATCACCCCCCACTTGGGAAAGGCGACCGCCTTTGTCCAGAATACAATGTTGGGCTTGATAAAAACCTTTGCGTTTGACGGCATTTCAGAGAGTCCGTCCGACATTTCCACGGCCTTTTTCACCGAATCATAGGGTTTCTCATATCTGACGATGGCAACGCGTTTTTTTCCCATTTACAGATCTCCTTGTTCGTTTATCGTCTATGCATGTCTTCAAGCCTTGCATAGCGTAAGTCTTTCCATTCCCCGAGTCAATATCATTGCCGCAATCTATTTTCCTTCAACAAACCCGGTACGCGAAAACGCCGGGTCGGGATAGGTATAAAACCCCTTGCAAGTCTTTACGCCGAGATCACCGCGGTCCACGTAATTTTTCAGGAAGGCCGCGTTTGCCATGGCCTGGACGTCGTTTAATTGTTTCGCCCAATAATCGGTTATCTTCCAGACCGTATCGATGCCGATGCTGTCCATTATGCCGAAAGGGCCGCTTATTGTATGCATGACGCCCATCCATGCCCGGTCTATATCCTCCACCGGGGATACCCCGTTTGCGGCAAGGGTCTGGGCCGATTTAAGAAGTTCGGAGAGCATGGCGTTAAATACATATCCGAAATTTTCCTTTTTAAGGAGAATTGCGTTCTGGCCGATACGTTTCGCAAATTCCTTAATCAGTTTCAGAGTCTCTTCCGAAGTCTCCGGGTGCGGCATTATGTCCACGATATTGGTGAAACGAACATCATGAAAATGAAAGGCCGCGAACCTGTCGGGCCGGCCTGTCTTTTGTGCGATCATGGACGGGATCAGGGTCGAGGTGTTTGTGGTAAATACCGCGCGTTCCGGGCAGATTTCATTGAACTGCGCAAAAACCCTTCCTTTCAGGCCGGGGTCCTCGGGAACTGATTCGCTGACAAAATCGACGTCGGAACCCGCCCTGACCGCATCGGTCGTATAGCTCATGCGCCTTAAAACCGCATTTGCCTGTTCGCGCGTAAGCCGTCCGGCGTCCACAAATGTTTTTGCGATCTCTGCGATTCCGGCTTCGGCGGATTCGAGCATTTTGTCCCCGATATCATACATCGTGACATCAAGACCGGATATGGCGCAGACAAACCCGATCTGCCGGCCCATTGTCCCGGCCCCTATGATCAATACCTTCTTAATATCTTCCGATTTCATCTGTTTCCTCCCTGTGATGGATGGAGATCATCGCGGTGCGTTATGACCTCCCGTCAAATTAATGTTGCGCCCTTACCCTAAGGCTGTTAAAAATCGCCAAATACAGTTTCCGGCCTATGCGAGGAAACGGATACTAAACAGCAGCGGCAAATAAAGGCTTGAAATCATGACCGACAAGGAAAAGCCCCGGCCCGAATACAGCCTGGGCGAAGAAATCGCCAACAGCATCTCCCACGGTATCGGCGCCGCCTTAAGTATTGCGGCCATAGTGATTCTTCTTTTTTATTCAGGTAATTATAAAGATGCATGGCGGGTTGTAAGCTTTTCGATTTACGGTTCCACCCTCTTTATCCTCTATCTGGCATCGACCCTGTACCACGCCTTTACACACCCGGCGGTAAAGCGCTTTTTCCGGATGATAGACCATTCATCGATCTTTCTCCTCATTGCCGGGACATATACACCCGTGTGCCTGGTGGCCATGCGCGGGGCCTGGGGATGGACCCTGTTCGGCCTGATCTGGGGAATCGCGGTCTTCGGCATCATATATGAAACCGCTTTTCTCGACAAACACAAGTGTTTTTCCCTGGCCCTTTACGCAGGCATGGGGTGGCTCGCCATCATAGCCATAAAGCCCATGATCGATCTCCTGCCGGCAGGGCTTCTTGCGTGGATATTTATCGGCGGCCTCTTCTATACGCTGGGGATCGTTTTCTACGCATGGGACCGCCTTCCATACAACCATGCAACCTGGCACGTCTTTGTCCTTTGTGGAAGTATCTCGCATTTTTTCGGAATATTGATCTATCTTCCCTATAATTGAGAACTAATTCCCGGCCGGTATTCACAGCCTATGAAATTTGCCTGCATGATGCAATGAAAAAAGAACGAACGTTCGTTTTTCATTGCAAAGCCGTCGCTATTGACTCGCGGAAAGATATCCACTATTCTATCGTCATCTTCAGCGGATAAGCAGGGATAAATTCACTTGCGTACCGTTATATCAATCCATTATCAAATGGCCGTCCAAGAGGGCCGCATGATACTTTCCAAATATCTGAAACCCGAAAATATATTCCTCGATATCGCTTGTGCAAACAAGCGCGATATTCTTTTAAAGGTTGCCGATGCTGCGGTAAAAAGCCGGATCGTAAGCAACAGGGGCGCCATTTTTTCGGGGCTCGTGGAACGGGAAAACACCATGAGCACCGGCGTGGGCGAGCGCCTGGCCTTTCCGCACGCCACGAGCGATGAGACAGACGTGCCCGGGATCATCTTCATCCGGCTTATTGAGCCTGTCGACTTTGATTCACTCGACAACCGTCTTGTGGACATAATCCTGGCCCTGATTTTTCCCGCAATCGATCCGAATTCGCATGTTCGTCTGCTGGCAAGGGTGGCAAGGCTTTGCAAACAGGAGGACTTTGTAAGCACCGCCAGGCAGGCAACCGATGCCGAAACACTTTTAAAAGCCATCAGGGGCCTCGAAGACCCCGGCGCTTTTTCCTGACCGGCTGATGACGGGCGGATCAATGCATTTACTATTTGTTGTTATAGACGATGAAGACCTGTTGGACGACCTGATTACGGCCTGGATTGACTTGGGCGTTTCCGGCGCAACGGTTATTGAGACAACGGGCGCCCTCCAGCTTGTCACCCAGCACGTTCCCATATTCGCCGGTCTTAGGAGCCTGACTTCCGGGGGCGCGCGCCACAGCAAGACCATCTTCGCGGTCATTGAAGACAATCTGCTCCTGGACCGGGCTATAGCCCTGCTGGAGAGCATCTGCAGCAGAACTTCAGGCACGCCCCAGGGGATATATTGTGTTACGCCGGTATTGAGGTTCGGTCATCTGGGAGCGGACAAGAATTTTTGAGGGGGGACGGATGCACGAAAAGATCACGTCGGAAGTCTTCCAGATCGGGGGGCCGTATTTCACCTCAAATGATGACGCTGCGGTTTATCTTGTCCGGGTGGACGATTCTGCCGCCTTAATCGATGCCGGATGCGGGGGCGATCCCGCCCGCCTTCTTGATAATGTCCGCGAGTGCGGCGTCATCTGCGAAAATATCAAATACCTGCTCATTACTCACTGCCACATAGACCATACCGGAGGCGCCAGGGCGCTGATCGATATTCTCGATTGCAGGGTTGCCGCCCACAAGCTTGATGCGGTTTTTCTGGAATCAGGAGATAATATGGCTACTGCGGCAACCTGGTATGGAAGGACCATTAAACCATTTAAGGTCGACATAAAGTTTGAGGCGGCCAGGGAAGAAATAGACTTAAACGGCCGGGTGATAACGGCCATTCACGTGCCCGGCCATTCCCCGGGATCGGTCGTCTTTGAATTTGAATCAGACGGTAAAAAGGTTCTATTTGGCCAGGATGTCCACGGCCCCCTCCACCCGGTGCTTAAATCGGATCAAAATGATTACATAAGATCATTGAAAAAGATGATGGCCTTAAACGCGGATATCCTTTGCGAGGGGCATTTCGGCATCATACGGGGTAAGGACGAGGTTCGCCGGTTTATCGAATCCTACCTTTGACGGACTCGTAAAAAATCCGTCTGCGGTGTTGCGCGGCCAGCGAAAGGCCTCAACGTACGAAAAGTACGCCTTCGCCCTTTCGCTGGTCGCGCGCCTTGCATACGGAGCTTTTTACGAGCCCTTAAGACCGAGTTTAAATCGGGGCAATGAACCTCTTTTTGTGATAAAATGAACCTGATTTCCGATTTTCTACGAAGCCATCAATAATAATACCAAATAGTTTTATAGTTCGACAAATTCTCGCCAACCGCTTTGAGCCGCTGCATATAGTCATAAATGGAAACATCCGTGTATACATAGGTGTCCGTCAGCTCCAGCTTTTTTTCCCAGGGGTGAAATTCGTAAACCCGCCGACCATCGGGCAGGATGGATATAATGTCATGGTGCTGCCTGGCTCTCAAATAATTCTTGCCGAGACCGGGTACGTTAAAGACGATTTCATCGGTCCGCAGGGTTCCGGGCATGAGGCGTGCTTCTTCCTGCTGCTCCTGGAGCAGCCGGACCAGGGGCACCTGGTAGTCCCGGGTTTCTTCCTTGCCTTTTGTGTTAAAAGTGTAATAAGGCGTGACGCCTATCAGCCGGAGCTTTTTTCTCAATGCCACGGACTCGAATTTCCGTGAATTATAAAAGGTAAAAACCTGCTGATTGTAAACATTCATGCCGTAACGCCGGAATTTTTGTACGGCATTGAGGGCCTGGGGCGTTATCTCGTAGGGATGTTCAAAATGCGTGACAATAATCACTTCCCGCTTGCCGGGATTATTAAAATGATTGATGTCGCGCACCAGTGCATCCGTAATGCGCTGGGGCAATGTGACGGGCATACGGGTTCCGATACGTATACGGTCGACATGGCCGATCCGCGACAGCCTGAAAAGGAGGTGCTCAATTTTCGCATTGGACATGAGAAGGGGATCGCCTCCGGTAATAAGGACTTCACTGATCTCGGGCGTATCCGCGATCCACTGGAGAGCCTTGTCCATGGCGGCATCTCCAAGGACGGCATCCGGTCGGCAGGCATCCTCGATTTCCCAGTTCCGCTGACAATAGACGCATATCTGGGGGCAGGTCATTACGGGTTTTAAGATAACGATGCCGGGATACCGCCGGGTGATGCCTTCAATGGGCGAAGTATCCCGCTCCAGCATGAAATCCATTGACGGCTCCCTGCGGTCGCGCAACTCTTTCATCCGGGTCACGTATGAAAGAGTCGGGATCACCTGGGCGCGCACGGCCGCATCCCGCCTGCCACTTGTTTTATAATCCATAAGCGAAAGATAATAGGGCGTGATGCCGAAAGGGATCCGGTATTGCCGGGCGAGTTTTACCGCCTGATATTCTTCATCCGTCAGCCGTACCAGAGCCGCCAGGGCGTCGGCATCCCGAACGATATGGCGGGTGTGCCATTTCCATTTTTCCCATTCCAGGTCCGTGGCATTAAAATATTTCAGAATCCGGGCCTTGTTCCTGCTCCGCCGCCGGATTACATCGTCGTCCAGGCCGCCGGAATAGAGGTCAATAAATTTTTGGGCAGTCCGCATCATCTTCGAAAGGTCTTTTGAGCGCAGTACCGCTGCCCGCCGGCCTTCATGTTTTTGAAAAACCGGAAATTTTTCTTTATAAATACCGGCTGTTCCCATGATGCCCCGCAAAAGGTACTCCAGTTCGGCCATAAATCCTTTTGAGGGCAGAGGCATGTCCCGATAATTCTCCCGCTGCACCAGGTCATTGAGGTAGTTAAGAAAACTAAACTCCGCTATCCGCTCGCTTCTGGCGGATATAATATTTCTGAAAACCCGTATGGCGTCGCGGGCGATAATCCATTCCAGGGGTGGGATTGAAGAATCCTCTTCAAAGGGTTCCCGCAGCCGGACTCCTAAAAAATGCTGAATTTTTAATCGCTTGGATGCCGGCGTCCCGCCCGAACATAGGATGTCCTTTAGCGGTGGCGCCTGATCCAGAATGTTTAAGATTTTGTTTTTCAATCGTGCAGTGCGTGTCATTTTGTCCTCTTTGGCCATTCATCCATGAACGCCACTTTCGGGGCTCCCCACAATGAAAAGGGGTTTTGGGTTATTATTTAAAAACTGTTGGAATCGCCATCTTCTTTCAGGATGATCCGGGCATCCACAATCCGGGTGCCGTTTTCATAGACAATCACCGGGTTGAGGTCCATTTCCTCGATGTCGGGGTAAGCTTCCACGATTTCCGAACAAAGCGTCAGCAGTCGCTGAATCGCTTTTTTATCATAGGGAGGACGGCCCCTGAAACCGTTTAAAATCGGCGCAGACCGGATTTCATTGATCATTTTACGGGCGGAATGCGAGGATATGGGCAGTACGCGGAACGCAACATCCTTTAAGATTTCCACCATGACGCCCCCCATGCCGAACATAATAACCGGCCCGAACTGGTCGTCGATTTTTGTGCCGATAATAATTTCAAGGCCCAGTTCCGCCATGGGAGAGACCATGATGCCGCGGATGTCAGCCTTGGGCGCATAAATGTGCCCGCTTTTAAGGATGTCTTTAAAGGCGCGGCGCACCTCTTCTTCGGTGGTCAGGTGAAGGCGGACACCCCCGGCGTCACTTTTGTGAAGAATGTCGGGTGAAACAATTTTTAAGGCCACATCGCAGTTCAGCTTTTTAAATATCTTCACCGCCTCATCCGCCGTAGTGGCAATGGGATCATCGCTTACCGGCGCACCATGCAGCTTGAAAATTCGTTTGGCTTCGGGCTCAAGCAGGGATCGCCGGCCCTGAGCCTTTGCGGTATCAATGATTTGTCGGGCCTCGGGTTTTTCCCTGGCCCGCCAGTTGAATACAAAATTGACCTTGGCATGGTATTCGCCCAGATAGCGGCCTCTTATGGACAATACGCCCATGCACCGGCAGGCAATATCCAGAGAATCGTAAACCGGAATTTTATAATACCGCAAAAGTTCCAGTGCGTGCGGCTTTATGGAACTGTAAAGACTGTGCACCACAATGGGTTTGCCGCTTGTTAACACCAGCTTTCCCAATTGATGGGCCGCATCTTCTTCTTTCCACTTGAGGCTTTCGGCAAACCGGATGCCGTAGCCCCCGAAAAGCCCGACCATCAAAAGCCCGCCCACATTCGAATCCTTTAAAAGTATCCGGGCGCATTCTGCAAACAAGGAAGGATCGGCATCGGTACCGCCTGCCACATCAACAGGATTTAATACGGAAGCGGTAAAGGGAAGCAGATTTTTAAGCTTTTCTTTTGTTTTTTCGTCCAGCTCAGGAATGTCAACGCCCAACCGGTCGGTTAAAATGTCTGCGGCAATGGTGGCATGCCCGCCGCCGTCAGCCAGGATGGCAACCCGGTTGTTTTTGATGACCGGCTGATTAGACAGGGTTTCTGCCACAGGGAAGAGTTCGTCTGATTTATCCACCGTAATAATACCCGCCCGTTGAAAGGCCGTAAGCGCCACCTCGGAAATCCCGGCAAGGGCTCCCGTGTGCGATCCCGCCGACCGCTGGCCCACGGAAGACCGGCCGCTCTTGAGAAGGATAATGGGTTTTAAAAGGGTTGTTTTATAGGCTTCCTGCAAAAATTGGCGACCCTCCCGCATCCCCTCGACATACATGAGAACGGCTTTTGTTTCCGGATCATTTTTGAAAAATGCCAGGTATTCGTGAAAATGGATATCCGATTCATTGCCCACGCCCACGTAATAGGAAAACCCCTTACGGCTTTTAACCTTGGCCTCCGTGATGAGGGTCAGCGCCATGTTGCCGCTCTGGGAAATCAGGGCGATATCCCCTTTGGGAACATGGTCTAAGCCGACCAGATTCAGGCTGGTCTTTACATTGATCATACCGGAGGTATTGGGACCGATGAAACGGACATGATATTTTTGAGCCGCAGTGAGAAGGGCATTTTCAAGATCATTGCCGCTTTTTCCGAGTTCACGGAATCCGCCGGCAATAATCACGGCCCCGGCCACGCCTTTTTCCCCGCAATCTTTTAAAACCGCAGGAAGGGTTTTTGCCGGTGTGGTAATCAGGACAATATCCACCGGATCATCGATATCGGATACCCTGGCATAACAGGGGAAACCCAGAACGCTCTTTTCTTTTGGGTTTACGGCATAGATTTTGCCTTCGAACTTCTCGTCAAGCAATGTCCGTATTGCCTGAAACCCGCGCTTGGTTTCCGTTCTTGAAGCCCCGACAACGGCAACGGATTCCGCGTTCATGATTCTTTGCAGCGGCATTGCACCTCCTTGCTGGATGGACATTAGTTAACGTCGATATTATATTTGATGGCGTCGTAAAAAGTCCCATCTACTGCGTTGTAGCGGGT
>JAADHK010000087.1:0-8036 GCA_013151835.1 Deltaproteobacteria bacterium | reverse complement strand
TGCCTCCGCTTTCGCGACACCACTACGCCTTGTATATGGAACTTTCTACTTAGCCATCGTAACCGGGGTGCCTGACTTTTTACGAGATCATTATATTTTCTTGCGTGCCTCAAATTTCTCGAGAGATTCCTGCCTCTCCCGTGTGGAGACGCATGCCAGACAGGCTTCTGTTTCAAACTCCATGAGCGCATCCAGGCTGACTTCTTTGGCCATGTGAAGGCCTTTTTTTATCATCCGCATGGAAAAGGAAGAATTTTGAGAGATCTGCCCGGCCATCTGACGGGCGGTTTCCATCAACTGGTCGGCGGGTACTGCCAGGTTGACCAGGCCGATTCGTTCGGCCTCCCGGCCGTCAATGTTCCGGGCTGTAAAAAGCAGTTCACGAGCTTTTCCCGGTCCGATCAGGTCCTGAATCAGGCGCATGGCGCCGCCGGTGACCGATGACGTCACCCGTGCTTCGGGTGAGCCGATCATGGCATCATTGGCAGCAATGCGGATGTCACAGGCCAGCGCCAGTTCATACCCGGATCCCAGGGCATACCCGTTGACAGCCGCAATGATGGGTTTTTCAAACCGGAGAATCCGTTTGGAGACTTCCTGAAGGCTTTCAAGATACTCCCGGTACGCTTCAATGCTTCGGGTTTTGGATTCCTTCAGGTCGGCGCCGGTTGAAAACGCCCGGCCTTCACCCGTAATGATAAGGACCTTGATGCCAGGATCCTCGCCGGCATCTTCAAGCGCCGCCTGAAGGTCCAGCCAGAGCCGTTTGTTCATGGCATTTAATACCTTGGGCCGGTTCAATCTGATTGTCGCTATGTTGCCCTCTTTTTCATAAAGGATACATTCAAACCTCATTGTCAGAATTCCTTTAATTGAGCAATTTCTGAGCCGGGATGATGAGTTTGAGACCTTTTACGCAGTCATCAAATAATCATACGCTATGGAAAAAGAATGAAATATCAGTCAACAACGATTTATAAGCAATATAATCCATTGATATCAAATCAATGGGAATGTGTCAAGTTAACGCCTCGCCAGGTATCCCGTTTTATCGTTGACTTTCGTCCGGATTTATGTATTTTTAAGCGTTTAACTTTATTAAGGCATCGGTCCCGTCATGGTTCACGGTTAACGACGTTGTTCATCAACTGTACAACTGTAAACTGGTAACCGTGAACGGGCGCAGGCATCGATATCAGACAGGAGGTGTGAAGTGCATGGAATAGAGGCCATAACCGCCAATAACGGATGGGCCATGGCAATTGTCGGCGCCTTGATCGTAATGGCCGGCCTGACTATACTTTCCATTATTATCTCCCAGCTTCACAAGATGATAATGTTCATAGAGCATGGCACGGGAATGCTGTCCTTTAATAATAACGGCAAGGCGAAAAACGGGGGCAAGGCGGAAACAGAGCCTGCAAACCGGCCGGATGCGGACCACGTGCTATCCAACATCGGTAATCTTCTTCTTTTTTACAGGACAACAACTTTCGATCTTGGCGATGAGTTTGATTTAAGGGACCTGTATTCGATTTTCAGGAAAAATGATTTTCCTCACCCTTATCTCACAATACGGACCTTGCGCGATGAAGGTTATCTGGTATCCACCAGGGACGATAAATTCGCCTGGAATTTGTAAATCCGGCCATCTGCAAACAACGAAATGAGACTATGGAACTATTTATCGAGTTTTTGACAAATACCGGTTTTTATCTGGCGGACTACCGCAACATCATCATGCTCTTTGTCGGCTGCTTTTTTATCTATCTTTCAATTGCCAAAGAATACGAGCCGTTGCTCCTGCTACCCATAGGTTTTGGGGTCATCGTGGGAAACATCCCTTTTTTCAAGGGATTCGGCCTCGGTATTTATGAAAACAACTCCGTGCTCCACTACCTTTACTTTGGCGTAACCTCTGGCCTTTATCCGTCAATCATCTTTCTCGGCCTGGGGGCCATGACCGATTTTACCCCTCTTTTAGCCCGTCCCAAGCTTATGCTCCTGGGTGCCGCCGCGCAGATGGGAATTTATTTTACACTTCTTAGCGCCCTTGCCCTGGGCTTTGTGCCAAAGGAGGCCGCTTCCATCGCCATCATAGGAGGGGCCGACGGGCCGACCTCCATTTTTCTCACGGCAAAGCTGGCGCCGCATCTTATAGGCCCTATCGCAATTGCCGCATATTCATACATGGCGCTGATACCGATTATTCAGCCGCCCATCATGCGATTACTTACAACCAGAAAAGAACGCCTGATAAGAATGCCCGAGGATAAGCGGGAGATTTCCCAAAAGGAACTGCTCATTTTTCCGGTTATGGGGATTATCTTATGCTGCTTTCTTGCACCTGCATCCATTCCATTGCTCGGGACTTTTTTCTTTGGAAATATCATGAAGGTTTCGGGAGTGGTTGACCGGCTGGCCAAAACGGCGGCTTCGGCTATTCTGGATACGGCAACCATATTTTTGGGACTTACGGTCGGGGCCAGCACCCAGGGGGATGTATTTTTAACGCCCAAGTCCGTTGAAATTTTTGCTCTCGGTGCGGTGGCTTTCAGCATCGCCACGGCCTCGGGTATTGTTTTCGCAAAAATAATGAACCTGTTTTTAAAGCATAAAATCAATCCGCTCCTGGGAGCGGCCGGGGTTTCTGCGGTGCCGGGTTCGGCCCGGGAAGTTCATTCCGTGGCCCAGAAGGAAGACCCCCACAATTTCCTGTTGATGCACGCCATGGCCTGCAATGCGTCGGGCGTCATCGGGTCAGCCATATGTGCCGGTATCCTCTGGAGTTTTATGATGGCGTGATCGGGGTCAGGCTGGAAAAGGTTTTTCGGCCATAGACTCTATGGCTTTCCACGCGCTTTTAAGGCGCATGGCTCGGGCCTTTCCCGCAACGCCGAGCAGCGCCCTGTCCCTGTTCCATTCTTCCATGGCGTTTCCGCCAACCTTTGCCCAGAGTGGTTTTAAATCCTCAACCATGGCCAAAATCCTCGCCAGGAGATCGGATGTAAGAATATGGACCGCCGGTGACAAGGGATCGTTTCTTGCAAGCACGATCGTGTCCGGCATCAGGCCCAGTATGCGCGCCATGACTTTCCTGTCCCAGCCGTATAAGCGGCCGCACCTGAAAAGATACCCCAGAATGCCGGCAATAACGTGAATATCCTCGATTGTGCGAAATGGCTTGATATACCGGATGTACCCATCACCGGCCATAAGGTCTTCGGCCCGGACGACGACATCTTTAAACTCGACTCTGGCATGGCTTATCTCGGGCAGTATGTTAAGGCCGGTCAAAGGGGTAATGCGGATGCCGGGTTGTGTTGACGCAACCCTTGCCAGACGGATAATATTTTTGCCGTCCCCGGATATTCCTGTTGACGCGGCCACCAGAAAGATATCGGCTTCGCACGCGCAGGTGATAAATGTTTTTTTCCCGTTCAGGAGCAATGAGGGAGATGAGGGAGGGGCATCCGGCCCGGGACTCAGCGTGGCGGCAATGGCCCGGGGATGCCCGCCCCCCTTTTCAGTGATGCAAAAAGACGGAATAAGGTGGGGTAAAAGGTCAGGGAGCAGGCAGTGCAGGGCTGAAACATATCCCGCAACAAACGCGAAGGCAGGGCAGGGGCTCATAAACCCGCCTGCAATCGCGCGGGCCGCCGAATTATTCCAGCCGAGAGCATTTGCGTAAAAAATATCCCGCCATTTATTAAAATCAGGACGCTCAGGTTCCAAATCGGGTTTCATGGGTGAGAGAAGCCAGTTAATTATTGAAAGATCGGCGCCGGGCATATATTCTATTCTCCTTGTTTATTATTGTATACATGGCTGCTTGCATATACGGGTGTAATTTTTTCTTTTTTTATATACACCGACCCGGTGTGCAGTCAAATCATGAAATTATGAAACGACCCGCAAACCGGTATAAAATATGAATCCTAAAAAAAAGAAAAGCGTGCAGGCTTTGTCACAAACGGACGGTCTTTACCATTCGGAAAATCCGGTTCCGGGCCTTTGCGGAAAAATAGATGCTTTTTTTAAAACAGGGTTTGAAATCAGCGGCGATGTCTCCCATCAGTTATGCTCCATGTTCGGACCCGAGGTCGAAAAAAACCCGGAAAGCCTGTTTTGCGGCCCGTATTCCTCAGACCTGGAAATCCTTTTGGACCTTATCTGCTTTCCGGACTTTGATTTCCAGGTATCCATCGAACCCCTGCTGGTTTCGTCCACGGTGACGCCAATACAAGCCGTAAAGCTTGCGGATATGATCAGTGAAAAAAACCCCGTTGTCAGCCTCTTTTTTCCGAATCCCGATCTTCTGGAGTATCGAGACGAAAAAAGGGAAAAAGCGGTCTCCACGCCTCCTGATTCCTTGCAGGGCAACAGCTTTTGCGTACCGGTCCCCTTCGGGGTAATCGGGCGCTTCGTCCAACGGCTTAATCTTTTGCGTACAATCGATCCTTGTGTCGAACAGGCGATCATGGCCCGCTGTAAATCCCAGGCCCGCAAATCCGGTCATTCTTCCATGGTGAGGGTGGAAGAGGGGGCTATGGGCAATGATTCTGCCAAGGCCTGCCGCGTGATCCTGAGAAACGGCCGGTTTTCATTCACGCCCCAGGCAATCTCCTTTTTATGTTCTGTTTTTGAAAAACTTGCCGGAGACGGCCGGGAATTAACGGATGCGCTGTTATTTGCGGTTGATTTTCTGGATCAGGTATCCGGTTCCGGCAATTTACGCGAAGATTTTATTCGCCATTTGCTCCATCTTCGCAAAAAGATCGATGCCGCCGCAAGAGCGGATGAACTTGTAAAAAAAGGGCCCGTCGAGGCTCTTATGCTCGGCAGAACACCGATCCCAAGCTTTGATGTTATCGAGATTAAACAAAGGATTGCCGTTATGGAAAGGATCGGCCGTGCCGTATATGCACTTAGGGTCAAGTCTACGTTTGACTCTTTATAGAATCTAATTACAGATCGGAGGTTATTGATGGAAGAGCTGACTCAGGTTCATATGGCATCGTAAAGTATCAGACTGTTGGATATTAATTTTGCGGCTCGGCCAGGGGTCGGGTTTTCCATCGGTTATGAATCCAGAACCACTGATCCGGATACCTCCGAATAATACCTTCAAGAGCCTTGTTAAAATTGCGGGTGTTTACAAGAATATCTTTTTCCATATCACCGGAGTTGAAAACGGGAATCTCGGGCAATACCTCAAAGCGGTATTTGCCATTTTCACGAACAAAAAAATACATGATAACGGGAGCACCGGTTAAAAGGGCCAGGTAGGCCGGTCCCATATTGGCACATAATGTTCTTCCAAAAAAATCAATAAAAACCCCCTGGCGCCTTTTGGCATTCTGGTCTATGAGCAGCGCCATGCAATTGCCCAAGCCGAGCTCACGCAAAATCTCATGCACCGCGCCTTTGAGAGGATAGAGCCGACTCCCCTTTGACTCCCTTTTTTCATGAAAATATCTTTCCGCAGGCGCAAAATCAAGCTTTCGATATACGCCGCTGACCTGCAGGCGGGCAATATTGTTGAGCTGAACGGATATCTCCCAGTTTCCTAAATGACCGGAAAACATCAGAACGCCCTTGCCCCTCATATGTGCAGCCCTTAAATGATGGAGCCCGTGTACGGTGTAATGTTTTGAAACATCTCCCGGCTTTAGTGCATAAACCCGTGGTGTTTCAAAAATCATGTTTGTTGCGTAGAAAAAGGTTTTTCGTGCGATGCGGTTAATCTCGGAAGCGGTCATCTGGTCGCCAAAAGCATGGGTGAGATTTTCAATTGCAACCTTTCTGTGCCGCTTATCCACGACAAACCAGAGTTTCGAGAGGAATAAAGCAATCTTTTCACCTGTTTTTGGTGGTACCAATGCCAGGACGCCGAATAGCGCTTTGATTGCCCGGTAGACTATAGTTTCAATAATAGTCATTTTCATTTTTTGTTTCGCCTTTTTAATTCCGGGGACATCCGGGAGAAAGGGTGGTATCTATTTCCCTACCGCATCCGCTTCAACGCCTCTGCGGCGGATTCGGCTTCGTCTTCCAGCGGGGTTCCGGCGGCGACCGCAGCGGCCTTTTTATACGTATCCAGGGCCTTGTCGTATTGGTGGTTCGCCGTATAGGCCCGCGCAAGGTTCATGTAGATCGGGGTGGCCGTCGGCGCCTTTGCCACGGCCCGGGTGAGGATCCTTATGGCTTTTTTATAGCGGCCCGTGGCAGTATAGACCTGTCCGAGGCCGTCCATTGCCCTGGGAAAATTGGTTTGAAGGTCTAAAGCCTCTTTATAATACTTTTCCGCCTTTTTATAATCTTTTTGCATGAAATAGACATAGCCCAGGTTGCTCAAGGGGTAATACGGGGTGGCGTACAGGAGGTCGTCCTTTACTTCGGCAAAGCAGGAAATGGCCTTATCCCATTGCTTTAATACGATATAAGCGGAGCCGAGATTGTTTTTAGCCGGAGAATATTCCGGTTTTAAAGTAATTGCCCGTTTGAAATGGAAGACCGCCTTTTGGGCATCGCCCTTTGCAAGGTAGGTCAGGCCGAGATCGTTGTTTAAAAACGCATCATCGGGATTGTTTTTGTAAGCTCCGAGAAACTCCCTCAATGCGCGGGTATACTTGCCCTCGCCCATATACGCCTCGCCTAGATCCCGCGCATTTTTGGAATGTTGTTTGCGAAGCGCGGAATTGCCGAATCCGCATCCGGTAAGGTTGAGCGCAAGAAGGCAGATGAGGGCATATTTCATATATCTGGGGAAGCGCATTATCTGTTTATCCTTTTATAATTAAGGATTCAAGCATTTATGATTACAAATTCATCTGGGGGTAACGAGCAGGCGGACCCCCCTGTGATTCAGAAAAAGGGCCAGTTCATCGGGAACCTGCTCCGATACGATCAAGAGCTTTTTATTCCCGGAGTTATTTTTTGAAATAAGTTCCCCTGTCACCTGAAACGATGGATTATAGAGCTTTGGGCGGTCGGCAGTCCCAAAAACAGGGTCCTTTGAAACCGTCACCCCCCCCGGGCCGGAAAGGGTGTCGATAAAAGTACCGGCGCCCGTTCCCGGGGCAAGCTGTACAATATTAAAGCCGGTGTCCCTGATGGCAACGACCGCATCCCCGCCCAGGTCTCCAAAATCGACCAGCAAGTCGTTTCCCGGAGCAAATGAAATCATGTCCATGACCGCCTTGAGCTGGAACCCGGCATAGGGAAACGATACTTCCACCTTATTTTGATAGTTCCATCCCATGGCCGTGCAGACCGCGTGGACAAAAGCGGGCGTATCCGCCGCCGCCACGGTGTCAAAATCGGGATATTCCTCTGTATTTGCGGCGGCCGGGGCCGGTCCGGAAAAAGAAGGATTTTCGATCCAGTCGATAACCTTTATGCCCTGTCCCTCAAGATATCTGCGAAAAGCATCATCAATTTTCATCCCCGGCCGGTTAAGCAGACTCAGGCAGGTGGTTTGGCTTTGGCTGCCCGGCGGCGTGAAAATATAATTGGCGCGAACATTTACTGAAATATTGCCGTCCGTAAAGGAGCGCCTGGTTTCATATCCGTTTTTTGCAACCGCCGTGATCACATTATTTAAAATATCGTCCAGGGAAAGATCGGGTCGCACGATAAGTATGCGGGCCTTTTTCCAGTATGAGGTAATGACATGCCTTTCATCCGTCGAAAGCCAGCCTTTTTCGGCCAGGAGTATCCTTTGTCCCGAGTTAAATACCATAACCGGCATGACCGAAAGATCGAGCTTAAAATCGCTTGCCGCCGACCTGGGGAAAAAATATTCTCCTTTTGTGAGAAAACGGGCGCCCATGATTTGCGCGGTCTTTTTGAAAAATGACTTGTCGGCAAATCCGGGGGCCTGCCGTGCCGGGACCACTGGAGCCACGGGCGGAGGCGGGGTGATTTCGGCAAGGGCGGAAACCTTTTTTTCCGGTTCCACATTAACGGGTTCCACGGGCGGCAACTCCGGCGTTTTTATTTTGGGAACCGGGGCTGAAACCGGGATCGGGATC
>JAADHK010000096.1:24283-36648 GCA_013151835.1 Deltaproteobacteria bacterium | reverse complement strand
TAAGGAGAAGTCCCAGACCTTAACAATTGCCCGGCAATATGTGCGCCTGTCCTGGTAGTTGGAAGCTGTTCGACGATCTTTATGATTCTCACCGAATATTCAAGCAACCTTTCTTCAAGATTATAAGCCTTTTTCATCATTGGTTCCTGTTCAACATTCCACATTCAAAGTTGGAAGTTGGACGTTCGATGTTCGACGTTCATCTTTTAATCTTTTCATCCTATCGTTCATCTTTTCCGATAAATATGGCAGCATTCATTCACCCTTGCAAAATGCCCCTGATATTTTGCCGAAGGAATCTCCGCCTCTCCTAATACCAGGTAGCCGTGCGCAGAAAGGGAACGATACAATTTATCAAAAATCATATCCTGATGAGCGGTATCAAAATAAATCAAAATGTTACGGCAAAATGCCATGTCAAAACCGCCGAAAATGCTTTCCGGAGGGGCGTAATGGTTGTTGTCCAGCATATCATAATATGAAAATGATACCAGGTTCCGAATTTCCGGTATTAATTGAAATATTTCATTTTCGGAATTGAAATATTTTTTCACAATCGAATATTTAACATTTGCCATGCTGTCTGCGGAAAAGCGTGCCTTTTTCGCTTTTTCCAGGATTTTTTCGTCAATATCGGTTGCAAAAATGCGAATATCAAATTCTTTTTTTTCCTTTTTCAAGTATTCGTTTAGCAAGATGGCAATGGAATAGGGCTCTTCACCCATTGCGCAGCCTGCCGACCAGATGCGCAGGGACGTATCGGATTTTCGGGTTTGATATTGAATGATTTCCGGCAGCACCTTTTGGGCGATATATTCAAATGTAAGTGAATCCCTGAAAAAATGGCTCACATTAATGGTTAAAGAATCGACCAGGAAGTCAAGTTCATCGGGGTGTTCTTTTAAATAAAGGAGGTATGCCGTGTAGGAATTGCATTTAACACGGGCAAATCGATTGGTGACCCGGCGTGCGACCATGGACTCCCGGCAGCCGGCGAAATCCAGATTTTTTGCGTCTTTAAGAAAATCAAGAATATGTTTAAGATCGCCGCCCATTAAAATTCCTGCCATTATGCCTTGCCGGCAGGCACGGTGGCCTGCCCTTATTACCTTATGCTTGCGGAAAAAACCATGCAGGCGTTATGGGAATGAAAAACACGAATGCACCCTGCTTATTCTACTATCCGGTTTGCAACGGGATTTCAAGAAGAGTCGGGCGTATCGGGATATTTCCCCATTCCCTGATGATCCCATTCTCCTACATGTCAACTAATGATTCAATTCAAAATGTGATAATCATCATATGCCCGCCATATGTCCGTAGAAGGGCTCCTTTTTTTCTTGATTTAAACAGATACTTTATCTATCATGTACGTATTGATAATATGAGACGTACGTACATGTATTGGGGAGTATAAAGATGAAAACAATTACAATAACTGAATTGCGGGGCAATATATACAGGCTGCTTGATGAAGTATTGAATACAGGCGTTCCTATAGAAATAAATAAAGCCGGGAAAAAACTTAGAATTGTGCCGGTTGATAAAGTAGATAAACTTCAGAATTTAGAATCAAGGCCAGATGTGATCAATGGAAATCCGGACGATCTTGTGAGTATCAGCTGGGAAAAGGAGGTGAATCTTGATTTACCTTGATACACATGTCGTCGTGTGGCTGTATGCAGGAAAAATCGAAAAGTTGAGTGAAGTGTCGAAGGAACTTATAAACGGCCATGAAGTCATTGTTTCACCGGTCGTTCGATTGGAATTGCAATATTTATTTGAAATTGATCGTATCACGGATAAAGCCAATGAAATTTTATTTGATCTGTCCGACCGGATTGGTCTTACAATCTGCGACCAAAGCCTTAATACGATTGTAAGTTGTGCTTTAGATCTTTCCTGGACACGAGATCCGTTTGACCGCATGATTGTTGCCAATGCAGCCATAAATCAGAATAATCTGATTACAAAAGATCAGAATATTTTAGAAAATTATGAAAAAGCAATGTGGTAAGGGCTCACTCAAAAATAACTTCACATTTTAATAAGCCGATGTATCCGGCCTGGCGGTGTTGCTCGGCGCTCAAATACGCCCGGTATTATCGCTTCTCGCGCCTTGCCATGCCCGGCACCTCGACTCCTGAAAAATGTAAATTTATTTTTTCGTGAACCCTAAGTTCCGGAGTTCACTTGCGCTGGTTTGTCCGCGTCGGGTAAACCCGTTTTGGATCGGAAAAATACTCGCGGGTTTTTCGGACAACCACGGGGCTTAAGAATATGAGGCCGATGAGGTTGGGCCAGGCCATGAGTGCGTTGAATATGTCGGATATGGTCCAGACCGTTTTGAGCTGGATTACAGCCCCCACGGGAAGGAGGGAACAGTAAAGGATGCGGTAGGGCAGGACCATTTTTTCCCCAAGCAGGTAATCGACGCATCGGTCTCCGTAATAGGACCAGCTTATGGCAGTGGAAAAGGCGAAAATTACGATCCCTATGGCGACGATGTAATCGCCGGGACCGGACAGGCCCATGTCAAAGGCCCGGGCCGTCAGGTCGGCCCCGGTGAGGGCTTTTTCTCCCGGGCCGGTGAGCTTGTAGGCGCCCGTGGTGAGAATGACCATGGCGGTCATGGTGCAGATGAGGATGGTGTCGATAAACGGGCCGAGCATGGCCACCAGGCCCTCGCGGACCGGTTCCTTTGTCCGGGCCGCGCCGTGGGCGATGGGCGCGCTTCCGAGCCCGGACTCGTTTGAAAAGACCCCGCGCGCCACGCCGAAACGGATGGCATGGGCAAGGGACGCCCCTGCAAAGCCGCCGGTTGCCGCGCTTCCTGAAAAAGCGTCGTGAAAGATGAGGGCAAATGCCCCGGGCACGGCATCGATGTTGGCAAAAACCGCGCAAAGCCCCCCTACGATGTAGAAGATTGACATGAACGGTACAAGTCTGCTGGCCACCCGGCCGATCCGTTTAATTCCTCCCACGATCACGGCAAATACAAGGACCCCTATGATGATTCCCGTAACAAGCTTTGGTATGCCGAAGGTGGTGGCAAGGGGTTCAGCCACTGAATTGGCCTGGACCATATTGCCGATCCCGAATGAGGCGATGGCCGCGAAAAAGGCGAATAATACGCTCAGCCATTTTGCGCCCAGCCCTTTTTCCAGGTAATGCATGGGCCCGGCGCTCACCGTGCCGTCCGCGTGGACGGTGCGGAAATTAAGGGATAGAAGGCACTCGCAGTATTTCAGGCCCATGCCGAATATGGCGGTGATCCACATCCAGAACACGGCGCCCGGTCCGCCCAGGGCAATGGCCGTGCCTACGCCCGCGATATTGCCCGTGCCTATTGTGGCGGAAAGGGCAGCGGAAAGGGCCTGGAAATGGGTGATTTCACCTTCGTCTTCAGGGTCATCGAATTTGCCTGAAATAAGCTTCCACGCATAGGAGAACCGGCGGATCTGGATTCCGCAGGTGAGAATCGTAACAAGGATGCCGGTTCCGATCAATACGGAAATGGTAACCGGTCCCCATACAAAGGCGTCGATCCGGTTTAATATTTCGTTCAAAAAGGTCCTCCTGATTCGTTATTTTCCGGATTTATTCCCCGCCTTCTCCTTTTTTTCAGGCAGAAGCTTTTTCATGATATCTTCTGCCGTATATTTTGAAAGAAAGAATGGAAAATCCGATCCGGACGATACGGCCGGGTATTTGTCCGCCTTTTCGTCCTGCTTTGCGTAAATGCTCAGACTGTAATCCTTTGTGCCGGAAAGCCCGGCGGTGAAAATCGGGCCGGAAAAATCTTTTTTTGTCTTGTCCGTCACAAAGGAAGCGCACTTTAAGTCCGAAAGTTTTTTGATAAAATTATCGACCTTCTTTTTCTCAATTTTTTTGCCGGATTCATCAAGCCAGGAAGGTTGTTTGTCGGCGGCGCTAATTTTTTTCTCCGATTTTTTATCCTTGGCATTCACATCAACCGGAGGCGTTGCAAGGGCGAGCTTTAAAGCCTCATTTCCCTTGTGAATCTCTATTTTTCCAATATCCGCAGTTTCAAACGAGAGTACACCCTTGTCCCGCAGGTCGTCCGTCTTCTTGTTAAAGGTGTTTTTAAGGTTCCCCTTTGCGTGGTAGATCTTTTTATCCCCGTCCATGCGCACGAATGTATGTCTGTAGGTGGGCGCTATCTTGCCCAGCGTAACGTCACGTACTTTTTTGTCCCCGGCAAAGGCGGTCACGCGGATTTGATGATCAGGGTCCAGCTCATAGGGGGTATCGTTTTCTCCTTCCGAGACCATTGCCGTGATGGTTAAATCCGCCAGGCTTTCGGTTATTGATTTGAGCTTGGTTTTATCGGCGGGGTATGCTTTTGGCATGATCACCCAATTGTCATCCTTTTTTTTAAGTTCGATATTGCTTCCTTTTTTATTGATCACTATTTTCGTGATATCTGCGGATTTTATATTTTCCGGTACCGGAAGCTTGTATCGGGTATGATCGGTATTGTGGAAGAACAGGTATCCCCCAAGCCCCAGGATGACGATGATGAGAATGATATATTCTTTTGCAGATTTCATTTTACTGCTCCTTTATCGTATAATCTCCAGACACGCCGCCAGCCGTATGTTTCCTATCCCTCAAACATCATTCGGATCCGTTTTTTCCTGGCCCTGCGGCGCCACCATACAAGCAGGCCGACAAGCACGACAAGCACTGGAAGCCCGGCAATGTCGGCAAGCTTTACGAGGTTTTTCGTGGCCGGATCAGTTTTATTTAACGGGTTGAACTGTTGGGACTTGCTCCGCATGGAGGCGATGTCGCCCCGGCCGTTTAAGGAATCGATGAGGTTTAAGACAAGCATTGCATTGGGGGTGGCTCCCTGGGCATCAATCATGTTGTCCTTTAACAGCGAGTAAGACCCGATGACCGCAAGCTTTGCCTTTTTGCCAAGGGAAATAAACGCATTTTCGCTTTTAACCGATGACAGGTCGATTTTGTCCTTTGCCTTGTCCGTGTTTTTGGCGTCCTTTGTATCGTCAGCCTTCTTGCCCGCATCCTTTTGTACATCCGGTTTTTCGGGAATTTGTTTTCCGGCGAAATAGCTGGGAAACTCCCCTTCAACAAGCACGGCCAAGGGCTTGGACGAAAACTGGTCCTTTGCCTCCGGCGGCCGGATAAAGAGCGGATTTAAGGAAATTCTTCCCTTCATCTCCCAGGATTCATCCGAGGATGAAAAAATGACCCGGCCTTCGAGTTTATCTTTTTTAAGCACATCATTATCCATGACCACCGGCGAGTTGTTCAGGGTGACAATGCCCTTGATGTTTTTCATGAAAGCCAGGCTGTGGTCGATTTTTTCATTTTTTATGATGGGCGCAAAATAGATGGGCCGCTCACCGCCGCCGCCACGGGATGAAAGCTGCTGTTTGTAGCAACTCTTGTCCAGGATATAGGATTTTTTGATCTTGACCCCGTAATGGGCCAGGAGCTTTTCAAGGCCCGTATCCAGCTCCTTGTATGACGGCCCCATATTGAAGCGCCCGGGATTCTGCTGTTTTTCCTCTTTAAACGCATCCGAGAATATGGCGATATTCGTGCCCCGCATAAGCGCCTGATCGATCTGGTAGAGGTCATAGTCGGAAAATTTTTCCGTTGGATGGGCGATTACCAGACAGTTTATGTTTTTATCAATTCCGTCGCCCGAAAGGCGCATCTCCTTTACCGTGTAATCCTTTGAAACCAGGGCGTAGAAATTGGAAAGGGTTTCGGATTGGTCCCCCCCGGGCATGGGGGAAAACAGGTTGATTGTTCCGTGATCCGCAAGGTAGCCGATATTTTCGTTGATCCCGATGACCGTTTCAACTGCGCCGTTGATAAGATCTTCCAGTTTATCCATGGCCACAAGCTTGTATTGGGTCCCGAACAAAGGAATCCGAAATACGTTTAACAATTGAAGCATCCGGGCATCATCCCCGTAGCTCACCACAAGCCCGATGCTTCCGTCCCCCGGGTTTACCCCCTGGCCGGGGAGGGCGGGCCATTTTAAGGTCATGATCCGGTATTTTTCGACCAGGTCCCTGGCCGTTTTTTCCGAATCCGGGTCGAGATTCTTAAATTCGAGCTTGCCGTAGTTCCTGGCGTTTAATTTTTCAACCACGTCCTTTATCTTGCCGGCAAGCGCGGGAAGTTCGTGCAGACCCATGGCCGGCGCGACCTTTTTTAACGACGATGACATCACGAGATTAACATGAACCTTGCCGGAAAGGCTCACAAGCCGGCTAATCTTGTTGTTGAGCTTTTCAATGGCCGATGTCAGCTTGTATTCAAGGCCCTCGGTTGTGGTAATGGACTGGATTTTTTCCACAAGATCACCGTGGATCAGGACAAGTCCCATATAGGCGTTCTTGAATTTCATCTCATCCTGTTCGAGTGTCCGGACCTGCACCGGGGTTATACCGTAGCTCTCCGCGAGTTCCCTGTTGTTCCCAGCCGATTTTTCAATCCTTTCATCTTTGGCCGAAACATCGTAGAACCTGTAATTGAAATACGGTTTTTTCGCGTACACGTCGTATTCCTCCAGCAGATCCTGGAGATATCGGCGCGTGCCATTGTAAGGGGCCGGCAGTTTTTTTGTGAAAAATACGTCTACGGTCAGCGGTTCGGACAGGGTGGCCACTGCCTCCTTGCTGGCGGCGGAGAGTGAATAAATGTGATTTTTAGTGAGGTCGGCCCTGAAAAAAAGCGTCAGCCCCGCCACATTCACCAGAACGATTACCACAAGATATACAATAAATTTGATATAGTGTTGCGCCTTTGTTTTTTTCATTATGTCCGGCTCCTATTCTTTATACAGCAGGGATATATAAGTCCCGTACAGAAAGATGAAAATGACGCTGGCAAAATAAACGATATCCCGTGAATCGATTATCCCCTTGGAAATGTTTTCAAAATGCACTCCTGTCCCGATATATGAAATAACGCTTAAAACAACGGAGGGCACGAAAAAAAGCATTTGGTTGATCAATGTCAGCGTGATGCAGACAGCCGCCCCTATGATAAAGGCGATGATCTGGTTGTCGGTCAGAGACGAGGCGAACAGGCTGATGGCGGAAAAGGCCCCGGCAAGAAGGATGGCACCGATATACCCGCCGATCACAGGCCCCCAGTCCATGGAGCCGAGAAAGGATATGGACGCGGGGTAGGCCAGGGTGGGGATGAGCATGGC
Source organism: Deltaproteobacteria bacterium (assembly GCA_013151835.1). GTDB lineage: Bacteria > Desulfobacterota > Desulfobacteria > Desulfobacterales > Desulfosalsimonadaceae > JAADHK01. The sequence goes on along the minus strand of JAADHK010000096.1, from coordinate 29,426 downwards.
GCAGCAAAAAACCACGGCTGCGGAAAATTTTCCGATCACTACGTCGGCATGGGTTACCGGCAGGGTCATGAGAAGCTCGTAAGACCCCTGGTGAGTCTCTTCCGAAAAGAGCCGCATGCACACTGCGGGTATCACGAATGAAAAGATAATGGGGAGCAGGGTAAAGAAGTTTCTCATGCTTGCCTGGTTGTAGAGAAAAAAGGTGGAAAAAAAGAACCACCCGGTCACGATCAAAAAGATCGCGATCACAATATAGGCAATTGGAGAGACAAAGTAGTCGGCAAACTCTTTTTTCAGGATATGTGGGAACTGCCGCATTTGATTCCTCCTAAAGTTGAATATTAATTAACCGAATTTCTTGTGAGATCATGGAAGACCGATTCAAGGGCCTCTTTTTTCCGGTTGAAATTAAGCAATATCCAGTCAGTGGACTTAATTTTCAGGTAAACCGCCTCCCGGGGGTCGGCATCGTTAGGGCAGTCGAGTGTAACGGAGATAAGCCCGTCATCGGTTTTTTCAACAAGGCTTACGGAAGCGACACCATCAATGGATTCAAGCTTAAGGCGTGCGGATTCGAACTCCGCGTTGGCTATGGTGATGTGCAAAACAGCGCCCTTGCCCGCATTTTCACGGATGTCCTCCATCTTCCCGTCCGCAACGATCTTTCCCTGGTTGATGATGACGACCCGGTCGCAGGTGGCCTCGGCCTCGCTTAAGATATGGGTTGAGAAGATCACTGTCTTTTCCTGTCCGATCTTCTTTATAAGGCCCCTGATCTCGACGATCTGGTTGGGGTCAAGCCCCTGGGTGGGTTCATCCAGGACGAGAATCTCGGGGTCGCCCATCATGGCATGCGCAAGGCCCACCCGCTGGTTCAAACCCTTTGAAAGATCGCCAATGCTCTTGTGCATGATGGCCGACAGGCTGCAGAGCCCGGAAAGGTATTTGAGCCGGGCGTGCCTTTCGGATGACGGAATTCCCCGCATCCTGGCCACATACATCAGGTAATCATAGACGAGCATGTCCTTATAAAACGGGGACGATTCCGGTAGATAGCCCATCATCTGCTTGATTTCCAAGGGGTTTTCGGAAATACTGCGGTCCATGACCCGGATCTCTCCGTCCGTGGGAGGGAAGAACCCGGTGAGCATCTTTAAGGTGGTGGTTTTTCCGGCGCCATTGGGGCCGAGAAGACCAATAATTTCGCCTTTGCGGACATCGAGGCTGATGTGGTCCACGGCGCAGAAATCGCCGTAGAACTTGGTGAGTTTGTCGACATGGATCATCTCTTTTGTCTCCTTGTCAGACGGTTTATGTAAAGGATTGGCCGAAGGGCCAAAAGACTGGGGTGCGGTATAAAAAAAATTCCCCCTTTTGTAAAGGGGGAATTCAGGGGGAGTTTTGCAGATAATAGCCCTTACGGGCGATTACCCGTGAATACAAAATAAAAACTGTACATCTGTTTGTCAATACCTTTATTTTCTGGGATTATGTTTTTATTTCTGAACAATGTTGACGGACTCGTAAAAAGTCTCTCAACATGGAAAAGATGGCTAAGTTAAAAGTTCCATATACAAGGCGTAGTGGTTTTTCAGGAATAAAGGCATACATATAGTATTCCGAGAGACTGAAAAAACACTGCAACGCAGTAGATGGGACTTTTTACGACGCCATCAATGTTGACGGTGCTATCAGTCCCGGGCGGCCATTGCAGCTTCCTGCAGGGCCTCGCCGAATGTGGGATGTCCGTGCACCGTAAGTCCGATATCCTCGGCGGCGGCCCCCATGTTGACGGCAAAAACAGCCTCCGCGATCATTTCGGATGCACTCGGGCCGATGATATGCACCCCGAGGAGGCGGCCCGTCTTTTTATGGGACAGGACCTTGACAAACCCGTCAAGATCCCCCGCACACCGGGCCCGGCCGGACGCGGAAAAGGGGTAGACCCCCTTGCAGAAATCGACTTTTTTCTTCCGCAGCGCTTCTTCGGTGGGCCCCACTGAGGCGGCTTCGGGTTTTGTGTAGACCACTGAGACGATCGCGTCGTAATTGACTTCCCCGGGCAGTCCCGCCATGCATTCCACGGCGGCCCTTGCCTCGGCGGAAGCCTTGTGCGCAAGCATGGGGCCGGCGATGATGTCGCCAATGGCATAAATCCCTTTTGCGCTGGTCTGAAAGGTTTCATCAACGATTATGCGCCCGTCTCCTCCCAACTTAATCCCGGCATGGTCAAGGCCGATCTCCTTGGTAAGCGGTCGACGGCCCACCGCCACCAGCACCCGGTCGCATTTGATGGTCGATTCGCCCGCCCGGTTTTGTGCCGTCACCCAGACCTTTGTCCGTTTGACTTCGACCTTGCTCACCCGGGTGTTCAGCATAAACTCAATCCCCTGTTTGGCAAGGCTGCGCATCAGGGTTCGGCTCACCTGCCCGTCCATGGCTCCGGCGATTTGCGGAAGCATTTCCAGGACCGTAACCCTTGAGCCGAGCCTGGCCCATACCGATCCCAGCTCCAGGCCGATGTATCCGCCCCCGACAACCGCCAGGCTTCCGGGAACTCGGTCGAATGAAAGCGCACCTGTTGAATCCACTATTTTCTTTCCGTCAAAGGGGATGCCTTCTACCTCGGCAGGAGCGCTTCCGGTGGCAATCAGTATCCGGTCGGCCGTTATCAGTTTTTTTTGCGCTTTTGCCCCCGGCGATTCGGGGTTCATAACGACCTCGACCTTTAAGCCGCTTTTCAGGCGTGCGGTTCCGTGGATTATTGTAACCCCGAGCCCGTTGAGCATGGTCCGGACGTTTTGTGTAAGACCTGTAACCACGGCATCCTTGCGGGCCATCATGGCCGCAAGATCCAGGTCCACGCCCTTGATTTTGATACCGTGGCCCGCAAATGAATTCTTCGCGCCGCTGTATTTTCCGGAAGAATCGAGCAATGCCTTGCTGGGAATGCATCCGCAATTGAGACAGACACCTCCCATGCGGTCATCTTTTTCAATACAGGCGGTTTTCATGCCGAGCTGGGCGGCCCGTGCCGCAGCCACATAACCGCCGGGTCCGGCCCCGATAACCACTAGATCGTATTTATCCTTTACAGTCATATCATATCTCCATCATCATACGTTCCGGGTTTTCCACGAATTCCTTGATCCGGCGCAAAAAGGTCACCGCGATTTTGCCGTCAACGATCCTGTGGTCATAGCTCAGGGCCACGTACATCATGGGGCGGATCACCACCTCCCGGTTGACGGCCACGGGCCGTTCCTCGATTTTGTGCATGCCGAGAATAGCGGACTGGGGCATGTTCAGAATCGGGGTGCTCATGAGGGAGCCGTAAATCCCGCCGTTTGTAATGGAAAACGTTCCCCCCTCGAGGTCTGATACCTTAAGGTGGTTCCCCTTGATTTTTTTGACGAATTCCACGATGGCGCTCTCGATTTCAGCAAAGCCCAGCCTGTCGGCATTCCGGATGACCGGAACCACGAGCCCCTTTTCAGCGCCGATGGCGACCCCGATATGATAATAATGATGATAAACAATCTCATCATTGTCGATCATGGCATTGACATCGGGAAATTCGGTGAGCGCGGCCACGGCGGCCTTGATGAAAAAGGACATGAACCCGAGGCGGACCTGCTTTGACTTGAAAAATGCGTCCTTGTAACGGTTGCGCAGCTGTGTTACCCGGCTCATATCGATCTCGTTAAAGGTCGTGAGCATGGCGGTCTTCTGTTTTGCGGCCAAAAGGTGGGATGCGATCCGCTTGCGCATGGGTGACATCGTCCTGCGGGTGATCCTGTCTCCGGCCATGGGCTTTGTTTTTTGTTCCTTTTTGCCTGCAGAAATGGGTTTATCTCCGGTTTTGTCTTCGGGCGCGGGTTTTTCTGCTCCGGATTCCAGATACAAAAGAATATCGCCCCGGGTGACCCTCCCCCCCGGACCCGTGCCCGTGACTTTTTGTATGTCTATGCCGGTCTTTTTTACAAGCTGCCTGACGGACGGAAAGAGCCCCGGTTGCCTGGAATGGATCGGTTCTTCAAGGTCAGGGGGGCTACCGGATTCCTGTCCGGATTCGGGAACCGGCGCGGGCGGCTTTTCGGATGGCGTCGGCGCTTTTACAGGTGCCGGGGTTTTTGAGGGCGCCTTCTTATCCGTTTTATCCGTGTCCCTGGCGGCCTTGTCATCGATTTCTCCCACAACCTGAGCCACGGCAACGGTCGCGCCTTCGGCGACCATGATATGGAGCGTTCCGGAAACTTCGGCCGGAACTTCAAGTGTCACCTTATCTGTTTCGAGCGCAAACACAGGTTCGTCCGCGTTTACGAAATCGCCTTCCTGCCCGTACCACTGGACCAGGATTGCTTCCTTTACGGACTCCCCGATATCGGGTACTTTGAGTTGAACCTTCATATGGCCTCCTTGGTAATTCCGGAATTTGGGCAAGCCGCCAACAGCATCTCCTCCGCATGGGCAAGGGTCGTATCCGTAATGGATGCCCCGCCGATCATCCTGGCGGTCTCCCTTACACGGCCGGGCCAGTCCAGGGGTATTACGGCGGTTTTTGTGCGGCCGTCTTCGACTTGTTTTTCGATATTGTAATGGTGGTCGGCAAACTTTCCTATCTGTGCGAGATGGGTGATGCATATGACCTGGTTGCGCCGGGCAAGTGCCGCAAGCTTTTCGCCCACGGTTTCCGCTGTTTTGCCTCCGATTCCGGCGTCCACCTCGTCGAAAATGATTGTTTCAAGGGGGCCGGTGTCGGAGAGTATGGCCTTTACGGCAAGTATTACCCGGGAAAGCTCGCCGCCGGAGGCGATTTTTGTAAGAGGGCGCAGATCCTCGCCGGCATTGGGTGAAATCATGAAAACCGGCCGTTCAAGGCCAGAAGGCGTTATTTTTTTGCCCTCAAGAACAAGGGCCGGATGATCATCGGGACCTGAGGGCGCCTGCTGAAAGGAGACGGAAAAACGGGTCTCGGGCATGTTGAGGGAGGCGAGTTCCTGTTCGATATGTCGGCATAAAAGAGCCGCACTTTTTTCCCTTTTTTCCGACAATTCCTTCGCAAGTACCGCCAGCTGCCCGCCAAGCGCTTTGATGGCTTTGTTTTCGGCGTCCATGAGATGGTCCGCATCATCGATCCCGG
>JAADHK010000096.1:0-24251 GCA_013151835.1 Deltaproteobacteria bacterium | reverse complement strand
TCCCGAAAATGTGCCAGCATGGATTCTACGGACCCCCCGTATTTCCGTTTAAGCCGGTTTATGGTGTCAAGCCTTTCTTCAACTATTTCAAGCCTTTGTTCGTCAAACGCGATGGCCTCAAGATAGGAGCGAAGGGATGACACGATATCCTCGACCCGGAAAAGGGCGTCGGAAAGGGCTTCGGCATCCCCGGCCAGGGAAGGGTCCAGGTCGGCGGCGGCCGAAACCGCGCCGCCTGCGGCTGAAAGGCGTTCGGCCGCCGCCCCGTCACCGTCATAAAGTGCGTTAATGCTGGCCCATACACTCTCATAGAGTGTGGCGGCGTTTTATCCGCTCGCAGTTAAGCTCTTCTTCCTCCTCCGGGGTAATGCCGGCATCCTTGATTTCTCTTTGTTCAAAGGCGATCAGCTCAAGCCTGTTTGCCTGTTGTTGTCGCTGTTTTCCGATCTCGGCCGTGCGCCGTATCCTGGGCAGGATTTCGGCATGTGTTTTTCTCACCTGTTCCACTATGCCCGAAAGTCCCGCGAACCGGTCCAGGATAAAAAGATGTTCCGACTCCCGTAAAAGCCGCTGGTGCTCATGCTGCCCTGAAATGGACGCCATCCCTTCGGTGATGGATAAAAGGGCGGCCAGCGTCGCCATTCGGCCGTTGATATAAATTCTGTGGGTTTTGTGGGTGGAAAGGATGCGCCGGATCAGAAGTTCGCTGCCTTCCGCATACCCGGTTTCAATAAGTTTTTTTCCCAATGGTCCATCCGGGTCTATTTCAAACAGGGCGGCCAGTTCCGCAGTCTCGGCCCCCGAGCGTATTTGCCCGGCATCGGCACGGCTCCCCAAAAGGGTGTTTACCGCCTGCACGATGACCGATTTGCCCGCGCCGGTTTCACCGGACAATACGGTAAGCCCTTGCGAAAAAGAGACCGCCAGATCCTCTATGATGGCGAAATTTTTGATGGCGAGTTCACGGAGCATAACAGCCGGCTATCGGGTTTATATCAGCCTCTTTTTAAGCAGGGCGATATTTCGTCTAAAATGGAATGTATCTTTTTTTCCAAAATACGGTATGAATAAAACATGGAGGCGAGTTCGTAATTGTGATCGACCATGTGCTTACGGAAAAATTCGTCTTTCAGCACCTTCCGGGTCATTGCCACGGCCTTGCTTGTAACATAGCCGTCCAGTTCAATGACGTCAAACCCCTTGGGCTTGATATCCATTGAATAGATGGAATAGCTGTTGACCACGATCGGCTTTCCAAAGTAGATCGCCTCCAGAAATGCGTTTCCAAATCCCTCGAACGTCGAGGGATAGGTAATAAGGTCGGCCTGGGGATAGATATCGTTTAATGTATATACCTTTCTTCCGTCTTTTGTCACTCCGCGATGCTCGTTTATCCGCTCGGAAACAAAGAGTGTCCTGACATTCATGAGCTTCGCGTATTCGCGGATCCTGTGTTCGTAGTCAAAGCCCTCGTCCCCGGATGCGTGGGAAATCACCAGGGTGGCCTTTAACCCGAGCCGGCTCACAAGCTCGATGGAATGCTCGATCCCTTTCCGCTTGACCACGCGCGTGGGCTGGAGGATGAAATACTCGTCGGGCGCAATGCCGAAGGCCTCACGCACATCGTCTGCGTACCCGTCGGAAGGGCCGGGTGGATTCTCAAAATCCATCACGTTCGGAATTATGGTGGAGGATATCCCGGTCCTCAACCCGAGCTGGTTTGCGGCCGATGAATTGATGACCACGTGGTGGATGCTCGGAAGATGGGGAGGAAAGGCCATGTTTAAATATTCCCATACCCCGTTTGTGAGAAAATGGGTGCGTTCCCAGAAAAAATCGTGGTGGTGCGCGATAACCTTTATCCCGGTTTCGGAAATCAATTCGGTAAGCGCAAGGCCGAGGGGCAGGTTCAAGGGTATGGTCAGGGCGTTTTGAGGCACCAGGAGGCTCAGCTTAAAACGGCTGATAAATTCATAGAGGCTGTCTTTTAATTCCTCTTTTTCCTCCATGATCTTCTTGGAGACAGATCGGCTCCGATGGTGTGTGCCAAAGCATTTGGTGTAAATTTCCCTTATTGTACGGTTCCTGAAGTGCGCCTTTGGGACAGGAAAAGACCGTTCTTCCGGAGTTTCAAGCTCGCCCGCGAAAAAGTAGCAGTTAAAACCTTCTTTTTCGAAGATATCCGCCCATTTCATGGTTTCCAGGGAAACGCCGTCCGTCCCCGCGATCCGGGTCGATATGAACCCCACGTTGTTGTTGTAGCAGCACCTGAGGCACTGGCATAAATCATCCGACATAGGTTCTCCCCCGGTTTATGTTTATTGCTGGCGGCGTCGAAAAAAAGTAAACAAGCCTGCGGTTGACTTTTTACGGCGGCACCGGTAATGATAATACCATAAAAAGTCTCTTGGTAACAGATCATATAAAAGAATTCGCATGTATATGTCAACACGGATGTCGGGGGCCGATGCTGTGAGCGCCCTGAGGCAGCCATTAAAAAAAGGAGGATATCATGAACCGGATTAAACTTATGGCGGTAACTTTTCTTGTGGCCGCGCTGCTGGTATCTGTTCCCGGAACCAGCGCCATTGCGGCGGAATTTGATGAATCCCCGCAGGTGAACGGCGCGGGCATGATCGTTGATTTTTTCGTTGCAAGGCCAATCGGGCTTTTTTCAACCATCGGCGGGACGGCCATGTTTATCGTGTCGCTTCCGTTTTCGGCCCTGGGCGGTAACGTGGAAGCCGCAGCAAAACAGATGGTGGTTATACCGGCAAGATATACGTTTTTAAGGCCTTTGGGCGAATTCTGAGCCGAGATTCCTTTTTTTTACGAGTCCGTCAACAGCTATGAGGAAATAATGGCGATATTCAAAAAGAAAACCCTTACCGGGCTTGCCCGTACCTGCGGCTGAGCGGCTAAAATCGGTCCGACGGCTCTGTCGGACGCCTTGCAAGGTTTAACGCCTCCCAATGATCCCAACCTGCTGGTGGGCATTGAAACGGCGGATGATGCGGCTGTTTATCGGCTATCCTCCGGGATTGCCATGATCAACACGGTTGATTTTATCACGCCGCCTGTGGACGACCCTTACTGGTTCGGCCAGATCGCCGCCGCCAATTCCATCTCGGATATCTATTCCATGGGCGGCAGACCGCTTACCGCCCTGAACCTGGTGATGTTCCCTTCCAAGCTTCTGGATATGGGCGTCTTGAAAGACATTCTGCGCGGTGGTCATGACAAGGTTGTGGAGGCCGGCGCCTGTCTTGTGGGCGGACATACCGTGGATGATGAAGAGCCTAAATACGGACTCTGCGTCAATGGTGTCGTGCATCCGGACCGGATTATAACCAATGCGGGGTCGGCCCCGGGAGATTCTTTGATCCTCACCAAACCGGTAGGGTCCGGGGTGCTGTTTAATGCGGTGCGATCGGGTAAATTCCCTTTTCAGGAACTGGAGCGGGAAATCCTGCCTGCGGTGGCGGCCTTAAATGGTCCCGCAATGGAGGCGGCGCTGCGGTTTGATCTGCATGCCTGCACCGACATTACCGGTTTCGGCATTCTCGGACATCTTCTGGAAGTGGCTCTGGGAAGTGATGCCGGAGTCGTTTTGCGCTATAATGATATCCCCTTTTACCCCGGTGCGCTGGAAATGTACAAAAAGGGCGAGACCACCGGCAGCAACGCGGCCAACCGCGCCATGGTCGCCGGGCATATCCTCCAAAAGGAGGCCCGCCTGTCAAAAGATGAGGATGAACTGCTCTATGACCCGCAGACTTCGGGGGGGCTACTTCTTTCCGTGCCGCACGATCAGGCTTCAGACCTGATTGCCGTCCTTAAAAATGTCGACGTTCCTGCCGCCTGCATAGGTGAAGTTGTTGATGAACCTGCCGGTATCCGCGTTGTGTAATTTTTTTTGGCCTTTTTCCGTCGGGCGCCTCACATCCGTGCGGCAAGGGGTGGAAATCCAGGATTGCGAAATGGGCCGAAAAGGAGGAAAGCCTTGGCATTATATATCCTGATCGGCGCCATGGGCCTGGCTACAGGATTTTTATCCGGCCTCCTGGGAATCGGCGGCGGTATTATTATGGCGCCCCTACTGCTCTATGTACCGCCATTATTCGGTTTTGCGGCCCTCCCCATGCGGGTGGTGGCCGGGCTTACCATTATTCAGGCGTTGGTGGCTTGCGTCTCCGCCGGACTGATCCACAAAAAATTCAATCTTGTCTCAGGTAAACTTACTATCTGGATGGGAGGGGCAATATTTGTTGCCGCGCTGGCTGGCGGCGCCGGCTCCGGTTTTGTGGCAAATTCCATGCTGCTGGCAATTTTTGCCGGTCTTGCCCTTGTCGCCTCGATCCTGCTTTTCGTTCCGAATCCTGAAGACAGTGAACATCCCGATGTTGCCTGTTTCTCATTCAGCCGGCTGCGGGCCGTTGCCTCTGCGGGTGCCGTCGGCCTCCTGGGGGGGCTGGTGGGTCAGGGAGGGTCATTTATCCTGATTCCGGTTATGATCAGCTATGTTAATGTCCCCACAAGGATTGCCATAGGGAGTAACCTGGCCATTGTTTTTCTTTCATCTTTGGCGGCTTTCATTGGCAAGGCGGCAACAGGCCAGATTGAATGGTTCATGGCTGTTCCCATCGTCCTTTCAGTGGCACCGGCCGCCTGGCTGGGAGGGCTGGCGAGTCGCCATGTTTCCATAGTCGGCTTACGCCGTTTGCTGGCTGCGGTGATCGGCCTGGCCGCGATCAGAATCGGGTTTTCGGTATTCATCGGATGATTCGTGATTCGGATTATTCGGGGCACATCCATACCTGACGGACTCGTAAAAAGTCAGGCAACCCGGTAAAGATGGCTAAGTAGAAAGTCCCATATACAAGGCGTGTGTCGCGAAAGCGGAGGCATACATATAGTATTCCGAGTATTTCGCGACCCGCTACAACGCAGTAGATGGGACTTTTTACGACGCCATCATACCTATTTATCGATTTATTTCTATCCTTCTTTTTTGACATCCTGAGAAATACAGAAAAATATGAAGGAGACTAAAAACAATATCTGCCTTGATTATATTTACCTGATGGATTCCTTGAAGGATTATGCATTAATATGAATCCTGGTCGTACCAAATCAAATATCTGAAAATAACCCGAGATAAACTTTAAAAACAGTCCTATAAAAGATCTTCAATCCACCTTTTTGAGGGCAAAAAAGCGGTTTTAAGAAATCTGATTAATCTTTTTTCATAGCATATGAGTTTAATCATGCTGACGTTTCAAAATAACAATGTATTCATTTCGCATTGTGTTGGCAATTCCGGAAATCTGTCGTGAGAGCGTCCTTATGTGTGAAAAACCGTGGCTCAAGGCAAGATCAATGATAATTTTATGGAGCCCTCTTACCTGTTCTTTGGGAACACCGAGTGCCTTGCTCAGTTGATTGTTATTTGTTCCGATAATGATCGTGCAAAAACAGGCGGGTTTTAATACGCGGACACATTCTGAAAGAACCCTGTCCATGTCTTCGATATACAATTTATATTTTTCTTTGATCGTTTTCCCCCGAAGACCAACCATCGTTTCCTTTAGCTGATCGATATTTACGCCCATGAAATTAAGATGAAATGCATCATTTTCCAAATAATTGATGGCAAAGCTGTATGGCGGTGAAAATATAATTCCGTCCATGCTTTGATCGTCAAGCTCCATCGAACGAGCATCCCCTGTTAATATTTTGGACGCTGCGATATCGGATTTTGAATTTTCAAGCACATGCTGAATTTTTTTTACAACAAAAACATAGCGTTCAAGGATGGCCTGAAATTGTATAAATGGAGATTTCCGTTTGCTTCTTTCCGAATATCCGACACTATCCAGATAGGCCAGCAATAGAAAATCCAGGACTTCTGATTTGTCCGTGCCGATAAGGTCGGCCAGTTGATCCGTATGTGAGGGATCGGGAGTGGTTGTCGATTCATGAATAACGATTTTGGCGCCTGGGTTGGATGCCTTAGCAATTTTACCGCAAGAGTCAAAGCGACCGGTAACATGTGTAAAATATTCAAATATTTTTTCTGTTTTTTTCAGCGCCTGATCAAGGGGTTGAATCGGCAGGGTCAGGGCATTAAATTTCACCTGAGTCATGAAACTGCAAAAAGGACTCGCATCGAGCCCAATTGATTTTATGCCCATAAGGCTTGCTTCAACCGGAACAGTTCCTGAACCCATCATTGGGTCCAGTACCGTATCTCCCTGTTTTAATCCCATGACATTTATCAGGGCTTTAATCATTTGGGGATGAAACTTCCCACGATATGGGAACAGGCCATGGGAAGCGTATCCTGTGCGGAACTGGTTTTTTATAAAAAAAGATTTCAGGCGGGATGAGGAATGTCGTGGCAGTCGAACCGATTCCCCGGTACACATGAGATAATGATCGGTGAACTGATTCCCCACCCGGGCAAAATATGCGCCGTTTTGAACAAGTTCTGCTTCGGTTAATATTTTGCTTTCATAATAGGCAAGGGCAAGTTCATAAACTTCATTTAATTGGGGAACGAGAACCAGATTTTTCGAAAAAAGGGAGTGGAACATGCCTTTAGAAAGAACAGTTTCCGGTTTGATACAATTTTCCTGAGGCACAATCATTATTTTGACTTTTTACCTGAGCGCTCTGCCATCAGTCCCTTTTTTGATCGGCGGGATATCAAGGGATGTCGCGTCATGTTCAACTTCTATGACAGCAAGCACGCCATTGTTGATCGATAAATTTCGCCACACAGGAAAATAAGGCTCAATTTCAGCGTAATTGCCGATTCGGTCTGTCAGATATTGATACATTTCTCGTGAGGGGAGGATTAAAATACCACCCGCCAGCACGCCGTCTAAAAGGCCGACGGCCATTTTGTTTATCGCCCGGTGGCTTGATGAAATATTGCCGGTCTCCCATTCAACGGCAAAAAATTGTTCATTTAATAATCTTTTTACCGCATCAATCGGCCCCGGTCTGATCCGTGAAGCAATTGACATCCGATGTTCCAGCATCCAGTCTTGCTGAACCAGAACACGCATAAATTCTTTTTTAATGGGAACAACGCCGTTTGCCTTTTTTCCCAGGTAGAGCGTAAAAAGATCACTTCCCGGCGGCCAGACAACAGAGATAACAGCTTTTTTAATTTGAGAAAGCGTGGCTTGAAATTCATCAGACTGGCTGAAATCACCTTTTTGAACAAGAAAGTCAATTTGTTTTATTTTCACTGAGCAGAGCCTCCACTTTAGAAATGATATTTGCAGATGAGATTTTGAGAGCTTTTGATAGCTTCAGGATGCTGGTTAATGAAGGTTGTCTCAGCCCTCTTTCCAGAAGTGAGATATAGCTCCGATCAAGGCCGCTTTCCTGGGAAAGCTTTTCCTGGGAAAGCTTTACTCTTTTTCGAAAATAACGAAGCGTATGACCAAATGCATTTTCCGGCTTCAATTGAAGATCCCCCAAAAGTTAAACATATATATAAAGTATAGTATGATTTAATCTACAGACTATAGTCCGCAAAAAAACAATTGATTACAAAACGGGATTGTGGTATTCACAACAGATCATAATCAAAATCTATTTTAATGAAGGTGGTATGATTGATATGAAAAATTTCTTTTTTGATGCCCTTGGAATTAACTCAACAAATAATCTGGCGTTGCATCGATTTGCACGTGCTGTTGGAATACCCATTGACAGGCTCAGGTATTATAATAAATGCAATAAAATACCCACTGGAAATGACCTGCAATCAATCCGTGAGACCACGGGAATTAGTGAAGCGGAATTAATGATACAAATGGGGGTAATGGATAGCAGAATTAGATCGCTTTTTCAAAAAAATGCAAAACAGATTTACTCGCTTATCAAGCCGCAGATCAAAAATCACGATAAAAGACCTTCCATTCCCCCTCTGGTTTATGAAACGAAATTAGGCAAATTATACCAGGGTGACTGCCTCTCTTTGATGAAAAATATGGATAACGACAGCATTGATCTGATATTTGCAGATCCACCATTTAATTTGAAAAAGCTTTACCCATCAAAAGTAGATGATAATTTAAAAACCGGCCAGTATCTTAAATGGTGTGCAAAATGGGCTGATGAATGTATTCGAATCCTGAAGCCGGGAGGTAGTTTCTTTATCTGGAATCTACCGAAGTGGAACACTCACATGTCGGAATATCTGAATGGACGATTGACATTCAGGCATTGGATTGCTGTTGATATCAAATATACATTGCCCATAAAAGGTCGGCTTTATCCGTCACATTATTCACTTTTATATTATTGCAAGGGCGAAAAACCCACCAGATTCCACCCGGACCGCCTGCCCATGAATATATGCCCCCATTGTGTAGGAGATATTAAAGATTATGGCGGGCATAAGCACAAAATGAATCCGGACGGCATTAACATTACGGATGTCTGGCTGGATATTTCTCCCGTCAGGCATAAAAAATATAAAAAACGTAATGGCTCCAATGAACTTTCAATTAAACTTATGGATCGTATTGTTGAGCTGGCATCTGATGCGGGAGATGTAGTCTTCGATCCCTTTGGCGGGTCTGGTACGACCTACGCAGTATCGGAAATAAAAAATCGTCAATGGGTCGGCATTGAGATTGGACCTGTTGATGATATTGTGAATCGTTTTGAAAATATCAACAATGATATCGACCATCTGAATAAAATAAGGAAGAATATTAATTGTTTGATTACAAAGGAAGACTTGAAACGAAGGATCGAAAATAATTGGTGGACGCCGGATTCGGTAAGGAAAAAAATCAAGTAAAAAGTTCCAAATCCTGCATTGTACTACATTTTTAATCACTGTTGATGGCTGGATTGTGAATCATGTGCAAACAGACGATATCAAGATTTCAGCAGACATTCCTATAGCTTCCCGATGCCGTGGCTCCATGGTCAAATGATTTTTTCAATTCCATATCAAAACGGATTTCCTGTGTGGAGCATAGGGGCTGAGGTGCGGTTCATATTGGTTACACTCCAGAGGATAAGATTCATATGAATGCAATAAAACGCTTAAGGAAGCTTCAGGGCGAGGGCAAAAAAATCGTGGGTTGTTTTCCGCTATACCCGCCGGTGGAGTTGTTTTATGCAATGGAACTGGTGCCGGTGGTGTTATGGGGCTTGACGGATGCTCATACACAAACACCAAAAAGCGACAGGCATTTACAGAACTATACCTGTTTTGTGGCGCGAGACCTGACGGAGTTTATCCTCACGCAAGGCCATGCGCTCCTGGACGGGATTTTCATGTACAACGCCTGTGATACATTGCGCAATCTTCCGGAAATATTTATAAAAGAAACCAAAGCCTCCGGCGGCTCCCTGCCGCTGATCCGCATGCATCTTCCCATGTCGCCGCAGGATCAAACCGATTCGTCAAAATATTTTAACGATGAAATCAATGCCGTTATCAGGTCTTTTACGGAGGATCTCGGGACCTCATTTTCATCCGAGAGGTTCGAAGAGGGCATAAGGCTGTATAACCGGATGCGCAAACTGGCCATTTTCGCCCAGCATCGGGTGGCCCGGGGGCGGATGGGTTTTTTGCCCTTTGCAGATACCATGCGAAACGCCTGCTTTATGCCGGTCGGAGAACAGGTCAGCGCCCTTGAGTCCCTGCTGCGTATGTATCCTGAGGACAGCGGCGATCCCAACGATTCTAAAACCGATACCGGGGTGATATTAAGCGGGATTCTCCCGCCGCCGCCATCGATTATCGCGGCGATTGAATCCGCCGGTATGCGGGTTGTGGGAAATGATATCGCATCCCTTCACCGGTCTTATGCGGATATACCGGCGCCTGAATCAGACCCCTGTGAATATTATCGTGATTTTTATTTTCACCACACCCCCTGTTCCACGCTTTTATTTTCAGGAGACCGACGCCTGCAAACCCTGATGGATATGGTTGACAAAACCGGGGCTATGGGCGTTATTTTCGTGGGGGAAAAATTCTGCGAGTATGAATATTTTGAATTTCCCTATCTTGAAAAGGAGTTGAGAAAAAAAGGGGTAAAGACGCTCCGGATTGAAATATCCATGCAGGATGACGCGCATGCCGGTGGGATTAGTTCAAGGATTGAAGCCTTTGCGGAAATGACGGCTTCGTAAAAATGCCGTCTGCGGCGTTGCGCTTCCCCGCGAAAGTACTCGACGTACAAAAAGTACGCCTCCGCCTTTCCCGGCTCGCGCGCCTTGCATACGGCTATTTTTACGAAGCCGTCGGAAGTGATTTTGGGCGGGAAGTAAATTTTTTGAGGAGACATTATGGCGAAATTTAAGAAAACAGAGTCGGGCAGGAATTTAAGTCGCATTCTTTCGAAAGGCTATTTGGACCTTCACACCCGGGCGAGCCAGGGGGCTTTTGTGGTATGGATCGCCATTAACGTGCCCGCGGAATTGTTTGCCGGGTTTGAAAACGTGGTTTACGGGGTTCCGGAAAGCCATGCCGCCATGAATGCGGGAAAAGGGGTTGGCGCGATTCAATGTGAAAAGGCGGAACGGATCGGCTATTCCATGGACCTGTGCTCATATGCCCGGATCGATATCGGGTGCGTATCCGATAACGGGAAGGATTCCCCCAGTTTCGGACTTCCGAAACCGGACTTGCTGGTATCGGACAACAACAATTGTTCCCTTCTGGTCAAGTGGTTCGAGGTTCATCACCGGGAGATGGGGGTGCCCCATTTTATCATTGACGTGCCGTTCTGTTACGAGCCGCAGCAAAAAAAGGACCGCGACTATATTATCGCACAGTTTCACGGCCTGATCCAAACCATTGAAAAGATGTCCGGACAGCGATTTGATCCGGACAGGGTCAGCGAGGCGGTGGCAAGCACAAACCAGGGGATTTCTCACTGGAAGCGGTTTTTAAGTTTTGCCGGGCATCGGCCGTCCGGGATCACTGCATTTGATTCCTTTGTCCATATGGCGCCTTTTTTAACCATGCGGGGTACATCCGAGTTTGTTAATCATTATAAATTGCTCGCCGATGAAACCGAACAGCGGGTTGCGGCCGGGGATTTTCCCGTAAAAAATGAAAAATACCGCCTGTTCTGGGACAATATCGCCCCCTGGCATCAGCTCAGAAACATGTCGGACAGCCTGGCGGCCCATGGCGCCAACATCGTGGGCGCAACCTACACCTCATGCATCGGCTCGGTTGAGGGAAGCTTTGACATGTATCCCTATGACGGCGGGGACCCGCTGGAATACTGCGCCAGAACGCAAAACTGCTACATCTGTCCACACGGCCTGAATCTCCGAAGCAAGGCCATGCGGCAAGCCGTCAAACGGTTGAACATTGACGGGATCGTTTTTGCCAGCAACCGGAGTTGCAAACCCTATTCGGTGACCCAGATGGACCAGCAGAGAACAATGACCGAAAAGTTGGGCATTCCGTCCGTCATGATTGACGTGGACCATGCGGATGTGCGAAAATACAGCAGACAAAGTACGTTTACACGCTTGGAAGCGCTTATTGAATCCATTGCCGCAAAGCGGGCGGCATAGGCAGGGGAGCTTGCCCTGCCGAGGAGAAAAAAATGCGTAACAGAATAATCCTCTTGTTATTATTTATCCTGGTACCTTCCATGCCCGGGTTCGCGGCCGACCCGGACGCCAAATCCCTGGTCGCAGATTCGTTTAACTACATGAGAGGCAGGGCCTCCATCTCAACAGTCGACATGACGGTCCATCGGCCGGACTGGGAGCGGGTGACCACCATCAAGGCATGGACGATCGGGGAGAAAACCAGCCTTTTTTTAATTGTCGCGCCGCCAAAGGACAAGGGGAACGGCACCCTTAAAAAAGGCCGGTATATGTGGACCTATAACCCGAAAGTCAACCGGGCCATTAAGCTGCCGCCGTCCATGATGTCCCAGGCATGGCAGGGCTCTGATTTTTCAAACAACGACCTGGCAAAATCAGATACCCTGATAAATGATTTCACCCATTATATCGAAGGGACCACAATTGCCGACGGTAAAAAGGTTTATATCATCAAATCCATACCCAAACCGGATGCGCCGGTGGTGTGGGGGATGCTGAAGCTAAAGATCAGACAAGACCTCATCCTGCTTGAAGAGTCGTTTTTTGATGAGGATTTCAAGCTCGTAAAAACGCTTACGACCCGGGAAATCAAACTAACGGGTGGCAGGCTTTATCCCGTTAAATGGAAGATGCAAAAAGCCGGCGCAAAAGATGAATATACCCGGCTTGCATACAGATCCATCGTATTTAAGGAAACCCTGCCGCAACAGCTCTTTTCCCTTTCCAATTTAAAAAACGCGGGCAGATAATGATGTCCGTGAACGTGAAATTGGATGTGAAAATGGCATGGCGCAATATCTGGAGAAACACCAGAAGGTCCGTGCTTACCATATCCGCCATCTGCTTTGCCTGCATGATCCTGGTTTTCATGCTTTCTTTTCAGCTTGGCTCCTATGAAACCATGATCAATGCTTCCGTCAATATGAGCACCGGGCATCTTCAGGTTCAGTCCGCCGGATACCATAAAAAAAAGAGTATGCGCCTTGTGGTTTCCCAGCCGGGGGAGATTGGCGGCATTCTTGAAAAAATTCCGGGGATAGCGGCCTATACTTTCCGTGCCAATGCGTTTTCGCTTGTTTCATCCAATAAAAGGAGTCGCGGCGTTCTGGTCACCGGGATAGATCCGGAAAGGGAGGCCTGCGTATCAACGATTAAAACAATGATCAGCCACGGCCGATACCTTGAGCAATCCGACACAAACCAGGTGATTGTCGGAAACCTCCTCGCCAAAAGTCTTCGTGTAAAGCCGGGAGACGAATTGACGATCCTGGGGCAGGGGCGAGACGGTTCCATTGCGGCCACGGCAGTTATTGTAAAGGGAATTTTAAGCTCGGGAATCGATGCCTTTGACCGGAGCACCATGCAGATCCCCCTGCAATATTTTCAGGCGGTTTACAGCATGGGAGATGCCGTGCATGAAGTGGTCATCACCGCAAAATCCTTGAAAAAAGTGTCGAAGATTAAAAAAGACATACAAAAAGGTATTGATGCAGCCGGCCGTGGAAACGGCCTTGTTGTGCTTGACTGGATGGAGCTGATTCCGGGTCTTCTCCAGGGCATTGAAATGGACCTGGTTTCCGGGATGATCATGTATCTTGTTTTAATTATTGTTGTGGCCTTCAGCATTTTAAACACCTTTCTCATGTCGATCTTCGAGAGGACCCGGGAATTCGGCATGCTGATGGCCATTGGAACGACCCCGGGCCGTTTGATCAAACTGGTGCTGATTGAATCCATGAGCCTGACCCTGGTGGGCATCGTTCTGGGAATAGTCTGCGGAAGCCTCATAACCTTGTTTTTCCAGTCTCACGGGATCGATATGTCGGGCAGCAGCGAATTTATGAAACAATACGGGATTCCGGCAAGGCTGTATCCCCGGCTTTCCCTGGTCTCAGCGCTTGTCGGACCGGCCGCGGTATTTGTGATTACCTTTCTGGCGGCCCTTTTTCCGGCGGTCGGGATCAGAAAATTAAAGCCCGTAGAGGCTATGACACATATCTAAGGTTTTTATCTTTAATTTTCGTGTTGTTTTGGCAAGAGAATCCGAAAAGCCTCTTTGGTTCCGGCTTGTTCAGGTTAGGATAAAGTATGTATTCTCAACTGGCATGGCGCAACATCTGGAGAAATCCCCGGCGAACCATCGTCATCATGACGGCGGTTATCATAGGGGTTTTCAGCATGATTTTTCTGTGCGGACTGATGCGGGGCATGGAAGTTGAAATGATCAGAAACAACCTTGCGACCCTTACGGGTAACATTCAGATCCACCAAAAGGGTTACCGGGCTGATCCCGTGGTTGAAAACAGCATGACCGATCCGGTTTTACTGGAAAACGCCATTAAAACTAATCTTCCCGAAGGCGCGGCCTGGGCCATGCGGGTCCGGGTGAACGCCATTGTCTCAAACGCCAGACATTCAACCGGCGTGACTTTTGTCGGGATCGATCCCGCAAAAGAGGCCCGTGTCTCTTTTATCGGAAAAGCGGTTACAGATGGGCGGTATTTAAATTCAGACGACACGAACAAGATTTTGATCGGCCGGGCCCTGCTTGATAAATTTAAAACAAAAATCGGGCATAAGCTGATTGTCATGTCCCAGGACGCAGACGACGAGATCGCTTCTACGGCCTTTCGGATTGTCGGAACCTTTCGGGCTGAAATGGAGTCAACGGAAAAAGCGTATGTTTTTGTAACGCTGTCTGACGCACAAAAAATGCTGAAGCTGAAAAACGGCATTTCAGAAGCAGCCATTGCGTTTAAGGGACAAAGCATTGATGGCCAAAAAGAAAAGGCATTGGCCCAAAAATTAAAGTCCCGCTTGCCCGATTCAATATACAAAGTGGAAACCTGGCCGGAGCTTTTGCCCATGATGCGCGAGTACCTTTCGCTTTTCGATAATTTTATCTATATTTGGTATTTTGTCGTATTTATCGCCATGGGTTTTGGAATTGTCAATACGACGCTCATGGCGATTTTTGAAAGAATGAGGGAATTCGGGCTGTTAAAGGCATTGGGAATGAAACCGGTTTCGATTATCCGGGGTGTGATTACGGAATCTTTTTTCCTCCTGGTTTCAGGAATTATCATCGGAAATATCGCGGGAATTATCACCGTGTTTTTAATCAACAGGACCGGCATTGATCTTTCAGCGCTTGCGGCGGGCGTCGAGATGTGGGGAATGCCCAGGGTGATCCATCCTGAATTATGGATCATTGATGTGATTACCGCAAATCTTGTCGTTCTTGTTCTCGGCCTTGTGGTGAGCATTTATCCGGCCGCAAAGGCGGCGAGGTTTACTCCCATAGAGGCGTTAGAAAAGACATAAACAAAGATAAACCATCAGGGACAAACCATGAACAATATCGTGGAACTTGAAAAAATTAAAAAAACCTACCTTCAGGGCAAAGTCGATATTCCTGCCATCAATAATGTGAGCCTGTCCATAAAAAAGGGCGGGTTTGTGGCAATTGCCGGGCCGTCAGGCTCCGGAAAAACAACCCTGCTCAATATTATCGGCGGGCTGGACCAGCCGGATTCCGGGACGGTCCGGGTGGATGGAGAAAAGTTTGAAACCCTGACCCCGTCCCGCCTGGCTGAGTTGCGGCTTTTTAAGATCGGTTTTGTTTTTCAGGCCTATAACCTTATCCCGGTCCTGTCCGCCGCTGAAAACGTGGAATTTGTAATGCTTCTCCAAGGGATACCGAAAAAAGAGCGGCTAAGAAAAGCACATGCGATATTAGACGATGTGGGACTTTCCGGAAAATATAACAGGCGTCCGGCCGAGCTGTCGGGCGGCCAGCAGCAGCGGGTCGCAGTTGCCCGTGCCATTGTTTCAAATCCTTCCATCGTGCTTGCAGACGAGCCCACCGCAAACCTTGATTCCAAAACAGGACAAGGGCTGCTTGAACTCATGAAGACGATGAACAAGGAGAAAAAGGTCACTTTTGTTTTTTCCACCCATGATAAAATGGTAATGGATTATGCCGGGCGGCTTGTCAGGCTCAGAGATGGCAGCATCTTCGATGACCAGTCAAAATGATGTCTGATATAAAAAACACTTTGCGTCATACCTGCTTTTTGCTTGCCGCACTTTTTATTGTCGCCGGTCATGGAACAGCCGTGGCCGGAGTTGGTGATTCAAATGCGCCTCCGTCATGGCTTAAAAAAATAAATTATGAATGGGGCGGGTATATAAAAGCTTTGGGAATTTCATCATGGCACGATGACCGCACCCTGTTTAGAACAGATGAAGACAATCCCTTTTATGACGGCAGCGCTTTTTTTCGCCTGAAAAACAGGCTCCTTTTTTCCGATACATATATTTTTGATGTTCATTATCAAGCCATATTGACCGGGGGCGATACCTTTCGCAAACAAAATAAACTTAAAAAGCAATTCCCGGCCATAGATGACGTATCCGGTTTTCAACAAACGATAAACGATGATCGGCGACTTTTGCATCTTACGGATATCGTGGACAATGGCGAAAGCCACAGTCTGTACCAACGCCTGGACCGGCTTGTGCTCACCATTCAGGGGCAATGGGGCGCGGTCCGCATCGGCAGGCAGGCAATTACCTGGGGAAACGGGTTTTTGTTTAATCCCATGGATTTGTTTAATCCTTTTTCGCCCATTGATATTGATCGTGAGTATAAAACCGGTGATGATATGGCAAGCGTCCGGATTCCGGTTGGAAATGATGGCGATCTTCAATTCCTGCTGGTCCCGAGAAGAGACTTGGCCACCGGCAAGGTTGCTGAAGATCAGTCGTCTTTGGCCGGAAAACTCCATTTCCCCTATGGCTCAACAGAGTTTGATTTTATGCTCGCAAGGCATTATGATGAAAATGTCGCGGGAGTGGGGAGCGCCGGATATTTCAGGGATGCGGCATGGCGAATGGACGTCACCTGGACATCTGTAAACCAGAGCCAAAACCGGGACGGATATTTTTCAATGACGGCCAATATGGATTATTCCTGGGTCTGGTTGAAGAAAAATTTCTACGGGTTTGTTGAATTCTATTATAACGGCCTTGGCACGGATCAGTATGCAAAGGCATATGCGGACCAGCAAATCGCAAACCGGCTGGAACGGGGAGAACTTTTTTTTCTGGGAAGGTCCTATTTGAGCGGTCAGGTCAACATGGAGCTTCACCCGCTTGTAAATCTCTACCTGACGATCATCAATAATCTGTACGACCCCTCGGGAATCGTCCAGCCGTGGGTGGTCTGGAATATGACTCAAGATACAAACCTTAAACTCGGCGCGAATTTTTATTACGGGGGCCATGAAACGGAATTCGGCGGTTATGAAATTTCCTCAACGCCTTTTCTCAATAAACCGCCGGACAGTATGTTTTTATGGCTGACCTGGTATTTTTGACGGTTTCGTCATCGTTTCGGCCATTTTTTGAAAATCTCTGCCTTGTAGGGGCGGGGTTTATCCCCGCCCGAAACGGGAGGGCATAAAGCCCTCCCCTACAAGGGCCGGAACTATGATCAAGGCCGGTATTTCTAAAATGAATCTTAAAAAAAGGATGGACTCACCAATGCGCATTTATCACGGGAAAATAATTTGTCTGGACAAAGAAAATAACGTCCATGATTATCTTGTGGAAGACCAGGGGCGGATTGCCTATGTGGGAAATTTGCTGCCCGCCGAATATGCGGCTTGCGATTCAACAATGGAATTGGGGGATCGCGTCCTGCTGCCGTCTTTTGGCGACGGGCACATCCATTTTTCGAGCTGGGCCTTGATCGCCGTTTCATATTTTGATGTGCGTAATGCAAAAAATATCTCCGAGCTCCAGGAAATCATCAAAAAATATATTGCCGAAAATTCAAAAAAGAAGGCGATTATCGCCTTTGGCGTGTCCAAGCACTGCGTTACGGAAAAGCGTCTGGTCACACGGGCGGAACTGGATGCTGTGTGTTCGGATATGCCCTTGATAATTATCTGCTATGACGGGCATTCCGCAGTTTGCAACTCAAAAATGATGGATAAATTGCCTGACAGGGTCAGGAGCCAGAGGGGCTTTGTCGAGGAAAAAGGGCATTTGTTTAACGAAGCCTACCTTGCGGGAACCGATTATGCGTCATCACTGGTTCCGCCCCTCGATCTGATCAACAGCATTATCAAGAGTTTTGATCTGCTGGCTGAAAAAGGGATCGGAATGATTCATGCCGTGGAGGGGATCGGGTTTCCCATGGATATGGATGTAAGGCTTGCGAGCCTGATTGCAAAGGCGATTACCCGAAAAACCAAGTTCCAGACCCGGCTTTTTTTCCAGACCATGGACGTTGAAAAGGTCTTGAAACGCAAACTGCCCCGGATCGGGGGCTGTTTTGCCACCGCCCTGGACGGGTGTTTCGGGGCCTGCGATGCGGCCCTTCATGAACCATACAGCAATAATCCTGAAAATAAAGGCATTTTGTTTCAAAAAGAAGAAGAGGTTATTGAGTTTGCCAAAAAAGCAAATCGCAATGGCCTGCAGATTGAAATGCATGCCATAGGCGATGCTGCGGTGAGCCGGGCGGTAAGGGCCATTGCCGCCGCGCTGGCCGATTATCCGCGCGAGGATCATCGCCATACGATTATTCACGCCTGTTTAATAACCCCGGACGACATGAAGAAAATCGCCGACCTCAACATCGGGATCACCCTTCAACCCAGCTTTCTTATCAGTCCTCTCGAACCTGTGGAATATCTGGAAGAAATTCTGGGCCCGCGCATTAAGACGGGCTCTCCACTGAAAACGCTCATCGACATGGGCATCCGCGTCAGCGGGGGGTCTGATGCGCCGGTTACTTATCCCGACCCAATTGAGGGAATCTATGGCGCGTGCAACCATCCCTATGATCCAAAAGAGTCTGTTTCCATTCTGGAGGCTTTGAAAATGTACACGTATGAAGTCGCCCGGACAAGTTTTGATGAAGCAGAACGAGGCAGCCTTGAAACCGGAAAAATCGCGGATATGGTCATACTCAATCAGAACCCTTTGGAGCTTGATCCCAAAGACCTCCGCCAGTTAAACGTCGAGCAATTATTTTTGCAGGGGCAGGAATATCAATCCGGCATGGGGCTTATGGGCATGCTGTGGAACGGGATGATGGGAAGGAAGGAAGCCATTTAAAGGACACCGGCTCCTTTGATTGTCGCGGCGAATAGATAGCATGGATGTTCCCCGATGCTAAGAATGCCTGATATTGGCGAAGGAAAAGTGTTTTTCCACTTTTGGCCATGGTTTTGCATCAATAAGAACAAAGGGATAGATAAAGTAGTTTAAGGGCTTGGCATAAGCCGTTGATGGCTGTAGAGAGATATCCCTGCCCGTTGTAAGTTCAATCCGGTTCGCATCCAGACCGCCAAAGAAAAAGTCATGTTTTTCAGGGTGTTTATATGCTTCGGAAGCATCGACAGGTAGCCATCCTTTCCCCTTTATATAAAATTCCGCCCAACAATGATATCCAGGGATTTCACCGGAAGCCTTACCGGAGGGCAGGGGAAAACCAATGACAAATTTAGATGGAATTGAACTGGCCCGCGCCATCCCGATAAACAGGGAGTGAAAATCGGTACAATTCCCCCGGCGCGCATCACAGGCATAAATGGCGTCGCCCCGGCCCCAGCCGGGGCGACTTTTATCATAAATCATCGTTTCCGTCACGTCATCGAAGATGGCACGGGCCTTTTCTTCGGCTGTGGCCTCCTTTTTTTCTGCTATTGCGGAAGATGCCTCGGCCGCTATTTTACCGTCAATCGGCACAAGCCGGTCAGGCTTTAGAAAACGTTGAAGCACCGCATCAGATATTTGCTCCGGGTTGTCGGGTGATGACACGCTTTTGCGTACAGCCGTGCAGGATAATGTCATCTCAAGTTCACGGGGCAACTTGCCTTTGATGTTTACGTAAGCCATCTTGTTTTTATATTCCGGCTCCACAAGAATTTGTTGAGGGTATTTGCAGTCAATTTTCAGGTTGGAGATTTCCTGATGAGCGGTTGTCTGGGGAACGGGGATCCAGAGGTCGAGACGCGTCGCATTTTGGGGGATGTCCCTGACCGTCACGGAATATACAAAATCAAAGGTCCGTGATGAAAGCCCGGCATATCCCCTATGGGCCGCCGGGCTCATGAGCATCAAAGCCGCAATCAATATCAAAAATTTCAGCAAGCGCATTTTATCCGCCTTAAATTTTATTTCTTTTCCATAATCCATTGTCTTTAACCCAGGTATATCGTGGTTTGTCATTTTTCTTGTGAACCGCGATGTCAGTCATCTTGAGTTGTTCGGCGGATTGTCCCTGCATAAAGATATCCAGATCATACATGTCGCCGCCTTTTTCCTTGAAATCCGCGCAGGCAAAATAGGTGTCTTTATTTATCCGGGCCAGGCGGTCCTTGTGCACTCTGACCAGTGTGAGCGATAGCGCCTTGTTGGCCTTGGGATCAACAAAGGAGAAATATCCGTCTGCGGCCGCAGACTTTGTATTGACATAGTTTTCAACGGCGGTCGCCAATGCATCCTTTGTTATTGCCTTTGTCTGTTTAATGGCTTGTTCCGTAGGATGTTCGCTCGGATGCTCTCCGGCCCACAGGTATCCGCAGGCAACGAAAAAGAAAGCCGTAACAAAGCAAAAGACGGTAATTATTGCATTTTTTTGATTTGTACGCATAACAGTCTCCTTTTATTTTATTATAGTTTAGATTATCGCCACTTTGCTTTAAATAACATGAGAAAGGCAAGTCGTCCTTGATTTAAGTCAATCGTTTGATTGCTCGAAACCCGGGATTGTACGCGAATGTTACAGGGATGAGCCGGCTGTATTAATTTTTGTCAACGCTTTTCGTGCGGCGGCTTTAACCGCAGGATCGTATGTTTTTATCAAAAACCCCCTGCTTGTTGTGATTTTTTCAAGGACCGGGATCGCGTGGGGCTCTTTCAAGCGTCCGAGCGTATCGCAAATTTTAATCATGAGATTGTTTTTTGCTGCTTTCGTATGGCCCAGAGCTCTGGATTCCAGCATATTAAGCAGGAACGGGACGCCTTCCCAGTACCCGATCATTCCCAGCGCATGAATAATCAACCCCTTGATCTCATCGTTAACTTTGCTGAGTTGACCTGATAACATCCTGCCCGCCTCGCCCCCGCCGATATTCTGCATGGCAACGACACTTTCGCGAATAATACGGTCATCCTTGTCCTTTAAAAAGGTTTCCAGGACATCCAGGTGGGATTCATTGCCGAGCCGCCCTAAAAGCAGTAACAGGTTTCGGGCATAAAACCAGGGCCCGCCTTTTTGAAGCCTTTGAATCAACGGTTTTAAGGCAGGTTCACCTATTTCGGTGATAAGCCTGACAATACGATTTCTCTCGGCACGATCCTTGCTGTCATACAAAAGATCAAGCAGACGTTCCATCGCGGGGTGGCCGAAAGCGGCAAGTATGCCGACATCTTCGTTCGGGCCGTCCGCCTGTTCTATTTTTGATCGTTTTATCAGGACATCAAGGATTTCTTCGGATGCCAGGTCTTCTACCATTTTTTGGCAAACCACCTGAACTTCACTGTTTTTTTCGATCTCTCCATTAGATATCTGCCGGTAGATACGTATAATATGATCCGTATCACCGGCCCGGTTCATCCGGATCAATTCTTCGGATAAATCTTTCAGCTGGCCGGTAATTTTTTCATAAATCGGTGACAATTGGTTTTCAGACCGGATCCAGTCCATTAATTTGATGGACAGCTTTATCCTTTCTTCAAGGCGTCCCGCCCGGTTAAGCCGGGTTTCAATCTTGGACAGCAGTTCCGCTGCGGTGATTCGAATCTCAACATCCTTGTTTAACAGCAGGTGCCTGAGCTGATCAAACAGGGACACAACCGGCAAAAATTTGTCATTGGCCAACAGGTTTTCAACGGTTTTGGCAAGCCCGTTTAACATCATCAGATCAGGTGATGCCACGTTCTGACTTCTTAAAAGGGTGTTTAACGCCGTTTGTAATTGATCTGCCCTCAACCTGTGTGTATTTAACGATGAATCGTCATCAACGACCGTTTTTTTTGTTTTTTTATAGAGCCGTTGTGTTTTTTTTATATTGTTGAGTAAGTTGGTAACCTGGTATCTGGAGGCAATCAGAGGCGTTTCACATCCGCTGTTTTCTTTATCCGAATTCGGTATGGCCTTCATGCTGCGGATTAAAGCATTGAATTTATCGTCATTCAGTTCTTCGATAAAATATCGATAAAAACGATCGCTAAACAGATGCTCAAGGTTATGGGTCCACATCGTAAGTAAAACAAGGTCATCCATTTCGGCAAGTGCATGCAGAAACAGATCATTCGATTCAGCCTGGTTTTTTCCTGAAAGGTTCGTAAGGGACTCGGTAACGCGTTGGAGTGTTTTTGAAAAATTTTCCACCGGACACTGCTGTGCCGTTTCCATTACCTTGTTGATACAAATCTGAAAAACCTCGGATATCCATTCGGGCTCTTTAGCCAGTATTTTTACCTGCTTTATCATGCGAGTCGGGATTGGCTTGTCTTCAACAATGTAATCCGCAATTTCTTCTGAATGGATATCCATTTCAGTAAGGCGCTGATCGGAATCCATCTCCACATATACGATTTCATTTATAATGATGTGTGAGACGTCTTCTTTTTCAAGCATTTTCGTGGGGCCGCCGGCCTTTTTAATTTCAGCCCCGCTCTTTGCGAAGGTCTGAACAAAACCGATGATTTCCCTCTTGGTGATGCCCTTTTCAATTGTAATGCTCCGGATATCCAGATCGATCATCATTCCAAAAAAAGAAATGATGGGCGCTTTGTTTTTGTATACGTTTTCCAGCGGTTCGCCAAGAACAAGAGGCGTTTTTCCGGATTTCGCGTATTCCACGGAATCGGTGGTTTGCATTATCCGATCCATTGCCGCATGGATGCGGTCCACGGCTTGCAGCATAATAGTGCTGGTCGCGGGATACATGCGGATGTTGTTGATTGCGGCATTGATCAGAAAAACCAATTCCGTGGCATTTTTTTTAAGTTTGGTTTCCATGGGGATTTCTCGTAAAAGTTATCGGGCACGCTTGGAAAATGGATGTTTCATAACCATCCGCCGGGTTTGCCTGATCAATATATCAATTTTTAATCCAACATGACAACAGAAATCACGACTCGGCTGGATTTGCCTGGTGCAGGCATTTTGGAAAAAACTTAACATCAGGTATATCTTTAAAATCGGAATCTTGAGTCCAAACGATACAGGTATATGCGCGAGCGGTTGACAAAATAATGCTGTCCGCCATTGGAAGACTATATTGAAGACTGATTTTAGAGGCATTCACCGCAATACTGGTGTTAAGATCAACGACTTTGCCTTTATTCATAGCTGCAACGGCCTGAAGCGCCTGATTCTCTTTTGATTCACGTAATATAACCTTTTATGTCAAGTATGCGCTAATATCCTGATATTTATTGCATGGAAAGGATAATGCGCGGGTTGGCCGGCGAATTTAGCGGCATAAGCGGCAGTTTGAATTGCGGAATGGCACGATTCAGGATTTTACACGCGGGAATCCGATAAAATTGGTATCCAGGCGATCCGGCTTACATTTTTCGCCGAATTGCCTGGATCATCTCGTCAAGCTGTTGCAGAAATCGTGACCGGTCGCGTTTCCTGAGCGGCGGGGACCCGCCCGTTATCTCTCCTGCGTCACGGAGGTCCGAAAACAGATTCCGCATCGCAACGGCCTCACCGATGTTGTTTTCCGTAAACAGCCTGCCTGTTGGCCCGATCACGCGTGCGCCTTCGTCTACGCAGCGGCTCGCAAGCAGAATGTCGGCGGTAATCACGATATCGTGGGGCTGGACATGGTCGACAATCCAGTCATCTGCTGCGTCCGATCCATTCCCGACGACTTCGAGGGAAACCCGGCCGTCAACGGGAACGCGCATTCTGGTGTTGGCCACCAGCGTGACATCGAGCCGATATCGGTCCGCCACGCGGTACACCTCGGATTTCACCGGACATGAATCAGCATCCACAAAGATATGCAGCACACTAAAATCCTTATTTTGAAGTTAAGAAGCTCTACTTTTTACCGGTTTAAAAATATGTTGTTCTTTATGTCGATGTGGCGGCAGATAATCTTTCATAGCTTCCGCAAAAGGGGTATGGGGCGGAGGCGCAGTTTTAAGCAGCGTTCTCATGCGGTCGCACATAAATTGACGTCGATGCGCTATTGATGAATTTTTATTATAATCAGATAGATAATAGGAAAGAGGATAATGCGTTAAACAATAACGCATCAGATTGACGAGGGTCTGGTTTCTATAGCTGTAATGCCGGCAGATCTGGTTTTCATGATTTCTTTTGTAGTAATGTCGCAGACCGGGCAGTTGTTGGAAGTTTATTGTTTCGGCCCTGCGGATGATATAATCAACATCTCCAAAATTATGCAGGTTTTGATCAAAATGCCCGTGGCGTTCGAAAACGTCACGTTTTATAAAAGCACCGGTGTGGGGTATGCCGCAAATCGCATTATTCATAAAAAGGTGAATCAGTTTCCACCGCTCATTCTCCGGATAGGGGAAATATTGCCAGATGTGTGGGGTTACTTCGGCATTTTTTTTAACGATGGCAA
>JAADHK010000079.1 GCA_013151835.1 Deltaproteobacteria bacterium | reverse complement strand
AGGCAAAACAGAAGCGTCCGTTTTGGCGAGGATGTGGAGGTCCGTCGGAGTCATCAGGCCGTGGCATGCAGGAAGAGATACGCTGTAGAACCCGGGAAGCCCCGTTGTGCTCCTGACGAACGTGGATAAATACGAGCCAACCTCACTGCGGGGAATAGCAACTGGACCTTGTAACGGGCAACTGTGAAGATCCGCACGGATGCGAGTGTAACCGAAGAACCGGATGCGGGTGTCAGTACAGGGCGTTAGCCGCAAAACCGCACGTCCGGGACTGTGCGGGGGGCGCCGGGTAACCGGCGTCCCTACCGTGAGATAAACCAAAAAATTAGTGGAATTAAAATATGAACCAAATCCCATTTTTTTCAAAATTAGTTATATCCCTATGCAGTTTATTGATATTGTTTTTCGGCTTATTTGTTTTTTCAAAGCCACAATTTTTGGCTTCAAAGCTTAAGGAATTTTATCTGAACTATCCTCTTATTCGTTATGCTGGAGAAAAACAGCTTACCAGTAGGCCGATATTTATTAGAGCTTCAGGTATTGTGATAATTGTTGTTGGTTTAGTTGCATTTTTAGTGTCACTCTTATGAGCACTTTTTCAACAACGCCTTGCACCTGACAATGTGGGACATGGGTGCACTCCATAAAATCATTGACACCTTTTTTTTATTCTGTAATTTTACCGTGTTTATTCATTGTCGTTGCGAAGTATGCATTCCTGTGCCTGGGCGCGGGAACAAGGAGGAAAACAATATGGCAGTAGTACAGCCCTTTAAGGGCATACGATATAATCCAAAGAAGATAAAAAATCTATCAGAGGTGGCGACACCCCCCTATGACGTTATTTCAAAAAAAGAACAGCAGGCCTTTTATGACCGGCATCCTCGTAATATTATCCGTCTGGACAAGGGTATGGATCTCCCAGGTGATAATGAAGGAGAAAATCGCTATATACGGGCAGGCCGGTATTTTGGCGCCTGGCTTGCCGGGGACGTCCTGATTAAAGACGACCGGCCCTCGTTTTACCTTACCACAGTAAATTTTAAGGTAAATGGCGATGATTTTGTGCGTTACGGGCTTATTGCACGCGTCCGTCTTGAACCCTTTTCAAGCAGGATAATCCTTCCCCATGAAAAAACATTCTCCAAGGTAAAGACAAAAAGGCTTGCGCTGATGAAGGCCTGCCACGCCAATTTCAGCCATATTTTTTCCATTTACACGGACGGTCAGGACGGGCTTTCCAATCTCAGGGCGGCGGCCTCGGGGTTATCCCCTGAATCCGATTTTATTGATGATGCCGGCCATCGACACCGTATGTGGCGAATTTTTGATCCAAAAGTTTTAAGTGGGGTTTCCCAGGCGTTTGCAGACCGGCAACTCTTTATCGCCGATGGCCATCACCGGTATGAAACCGCGCTTAACTATCGGGACTGGATTGCAGGCCAAACTCCGGATTTCAACGAAGATCACCCGGCCAACTACGTGATGATGTACCTGTGCGCCATGGAGGACCCCGGTTTAAAAATTCTTCCCACCCACCGGCTTCTTTCGGGTATTTCTGCGGAAAAGCAGCAGGCCCTTCTTGCGCGGGCCGGGGACTGGTTTGATATCATTGAAATTCCCCCGGGAAACGGGGATGAAAGCGAAGCCCAAAAACAAATGGAGGGCTTGCTGGAAGAAAAACAAAATGAGGCCCCCGCCATCGGGATGGTGCTGCAAAGCCGTCCGGAGCTGTTTGTTCTCACGGCAAAACCGGGATTTAAAGATACTCTTATTGCCGGGAATGTGCCGGACCTGCTCTGCGCCATAGATGTTACGGTACTGACTCAGCTTATCCTGATCCGCTGCCTGGGGCTTCTTCCGGACGATCTTGACAACGAGGACTTATTTGACTACATCACCACCGTGTCTGAAGCCGTTTCATCGGTCAGGAACGGGGACCATGACGTGGCTTTTATAATGAATCCCGCCACCAATGAGCAAGTCCGCGCGATTGCCGGAGCCGGGCTGACCATGCCCAGGAAATCGACTTATTACTATCCAAAGGCGATTACCGGCCAGGTCATGAACTTTGTCGGAAACGATTTGTCGGGATATGGCAGATAGAAGGCAGGGTATGGAGATCATACGCACGGTATCGCAAATGCAGGCTGCGGCTGAAAAAATGCGGAAAAGAGGCCGGAAAATAGCCCTTGTTCCGACCATGGGATTTTTGCATAAAGGACACCTTAGTCTCATGCGCCGGGCACTTGGCCTTGCGGATACTCTTGTTGTCAGTCTTTTTGTAAACCCCGTCCAGTTCGGGCCGAATGAGGATCTTGATCAATATCCCCG
This sequence comes from Deltaproteobacteria bacterium, assembly GCA_013151835.1. GTDB lineage: Bacteria > Desulfobacterota > Desulfobacteria > Desulfobacterales > Desulfosalsimonadaceae > JAADHK01. The sequence goes on along the minus strand of JAADHK010000079.1, from coordinate 1,536 downwards.
GGATTTTGAGCAGGATGTCGTACTGGCCCGGCAAACCGGTGTGAATATTCTGTTTGCGCCGGAAAAGGATTCTCTTTACCCCGACGGATTTGATACTTATGTGGTGCAGGAGAAATTGCCTGTCCATCTTTGCGGGCTTTGCCGGCCCGAGCATTTCAGGGGCGTGCTGACCATAGTGGCAAAGCTTTTTAATATAGTAAAACCCCATGTGGCGGTATTCGGTGAAAAGGATTTTCAGCAGCTTGCCGTAATCCGCCGCATGGTTGCGGACCTCAATTTTGATATCGATATCGTGGGCCATGCTATCGTTCGTGAAGACGACGGGCTGGCCATGAGTTCGAGGAATGCCAATCTGGATGGGGATGGACGAAAATCGGCCCGGGTACTTTCAGGAAGCCTTCGAAGCGCTGCGAAAATGGTGGCGGACGGGGAAGCGCGGGCGGGCACGGTCATTAAAAAGGCGACTGTGATGATACTTGCCGAATCGGGCACAAAGATAGATTATGTCAATATCTGTGCCCCGGATACCCTGGATGATCTTGATGTGATCGACAGGCCGGCACTCATGGCCGTTGCCGTGAAAATAGGCGGTGTGCGGCTTATTGATAATATTATGCTTGAGCCCGGCCAAAAAAATGTCTAATGCGCACACGATAAACCAAAGAAAATAAAGGAGCATTATCCATGTCCGAACAATCTTATTTTTTTACCTCTGAATCCGTAACCGAGGGTCATCCCGATAAGGTTGCCGATAATATATCCGATGCGGTGCTGGATGCCTTCATGGCACTGGACAAGGGGTGCAGGGTCGCCTGTGAAACCCTTGTGACCACGGGAATCGCCTTTGTGGCGGGCGAGATCACGGCGGCAGCCATAGTCGACATCCCGGGTGTTGTCAGGGAAACCATACGGGATATCGGTTATGATTCTTCGGCTATGGGGTTTGACTGGAAGACGTGCTCGGTGATTACCAGCATAGACAAGCAGTCCCCGGATATTGCCCGGGGTGTCAACGTTGGGGAAGGCCTTTTTGCTGCTCAGGGAGCCGGGGACCAGGGGCTAATGTTCGGGTTTGCCTGTGACGAAACCCCTGAACTGATGCCGATGCCGATTATCTACGCGCACAATCTCACCCGCCGCCTTAGCGATGTCCGGAAGAACGGGACGCTTGCCTTTTTGCGGCCTGACGGGAAAACACAGGTCACCATAGAGTATGAAAACGGAACGCCGAAGCGGATCGACACCGTGGTGGTATCAACCCAGCATGAGCCGGACATCGCATATAAAGACCTCACGGAAGCGGTCATAGCGGAGGTCGTCAGGTCGGCGCTTCCCGAAAAGATGCTTGATGCCGATACCCGCTATTTCATCAATCCCACGGGCCGCTTCGAGGTGGGTGGCCCAATGGGAGATTGCGGTCTCACCGGACGCAAGATCATAGTGGATACCTACGGCGGGCAGGGCAGCCACGGCGGGGGATGCTTTTCAGGAAAGGACCCCTCCAAGGTCGACCGGAGCGCCTCGTACATGGGCAGG
>JAADHK010000103.1 GCA_013151835.1 Deltaproteobacteria bacterium | reverse complement strand
TCGGACATCCTGCCTATCGGATGATGCTTTACAGGCCGCGACAAAGACCGCCATTAAAATATAAATATAGAGGGAGAGTATGTCATGCACACGTCAAGGACATATACGCTGACCGTAAAATTTATTGATGGGAATTCGGAAACATTTGAATTCGAAGAATCAGGGCAGAAACTCAGCCTGGAAAAGATGATGAGCCTACCGGTGTTGACCCTTGAACTCGACCAAAGGCTGCTCGTCATTCCAACCGCGCATATCAAGAGCATTGAGGTCTCCCCGGTTCCCGTGAACCTGCCGGGAGACCTGATCAGAAAAGCTCGTCGGGTACAGAAAAAGAGCCTCATGTAGGACTTGTCAGACAATTAATTTGGACTGCGTTATCGGTCGGAGACAGTACGTTTTCGGGAGGGAATAAAGCCCTCCCCTACATAGTGCGATCTCCGTAGGGGCGGGGTTTACCGCCGCCCGTAACTCGTCCCTACGCCGGAGCGTAAGAACGAGGACGTCTGCAGAATATGGCATGTATCGGGCCGTCACCGGTCAACCTCTCTGAGCGCAAGTGGAGGCGCGAGGATTTCCGACCAGGCAATAGCCGCCTGCAATTGATCCGGGAGCCGGGGCAAGGGATTTACCGGCCCGGTATCCCTTTCATCCGGCATGCCGGGCACTACCGAACACTCTGTACTTATGCCAGATTTATGGCCCCGGATTTCCTCTATCTTCCGTTGGATTTCTTCCATCTTCGCCGAAGGCTTGCGCTCCCGGGGATTTTCCGGCTGCGGAGTCGCCCGCTGGAAGACAGGGGCTTCTTCTGCCGGGCCATCCGGATATCCGGTCTGATACTCAACCGGAACCGCTATATCCTCCCACCCGACTTCCCGGTCGGCGGAAGTGGACTTTCCACCTTCAGAAGCCTCTTCCATGCCCTTCTGGATTTCGGTCATCACGTCGGAAAGCGCCTTTTTCCAGCCGGACTTCGGGACGGCTTTTTCCGGCTGCCCCTTCTCGCTTTCCTTTATGGCCCGCCTGATCCTCGAAATAATAAAAACAATGATTACCAGGTAAAATATAATAGTACCCGCATCCATGGGATGAACTCCCTTTATTCCTTTTGATTATTTAGTGCGTGAACGAAAACCTGAAAATTTTAACCGCAGGAATACATATGGTATTTTGAGGATTAAAATTTGAGCCCAACACAGAAATTGGGAAAATTGGCGGTTTTCGTTCGGCCACTATTTATCCGGCTCCGGCGTCTTGGGCGAGGTCTCGGACGGCATCCTGCTCGGTTTGCCTCCCCCAATGGTATCGCGCATCTGGGTATCGGCCATGATATTCTTCATCCGGTAATAGTCCATGATACCAAAATTGCCTTTACGGAAGGCCTCGGCAATGGCAAGGGGCACTTGCGCCTCGGCCTCTACCACCTTGGCCCTCATCTCCTGGACCCTTGCCATCATCTCCTGTTCAGCGGCAAATGCCATGGCGCGCCGTTCCTCGGCCTTGGCCTGGGCGATCTTCTTATCCGCCTCGGCCCGGTCGGTCTCGAGGCCGGCCCCTATGTTCTTGCCCACATCCACATCCGCGATATCAATGGACAGGATTTCATAGGCTGTTCCCGCATCCAGACCCTTTTCAAGCACCCTTTTTGATATGCTGTCCGGATTTTCCAGAACATTCTTGTGGCTGATGGAAGATCCGATGGTAGTGACGATCCCTTCACCTACCCTGGCCAGGATGGTCTCCTCGCCCGCGCCTCCCACAAGCCGGTCGATATTGGCTCGCACGGTTACCCGGGACAGGGCCTTGAGCTGGATGCCGTCCTTTGCCATGGCCGAAATCAGCGGGGTCTCGATCACCTTGGGATTGACGCTCATCTGCACGGCCTCGAGCACGTTCCTCCCCGCAAGATCAATGGCTGCGGCCTGGTTGAACTTGAGGTTGATATTGGCTTTATCCGCAGCGATAAGGGCCTGGACCACCCGCATGACATCGCCGCCCGCCAGGTAATGTGATTCCAGATTATCGGTGGAAACATCGATCCCGGCCTTTACCGCCATGACCTTCACGTTCACGATGAGCTTGGGCGGCACCTTTCTGAGCCGCATGAAGATTATATTCAAAAGGCCCACCTTGGCTCCGGAAACCAGAGCCTGGACCCACAGGGAAATATAAGACCCGATAAAATAGAGCAGAACAATCCCCACGATGATCAATATGATCAAAAAAATGCCTCCGATTGACATGACGCCTCCTTTTTTACGCTCACTGTTGGTTGTTTAAGCAGTCGATTTACAAGCTTGTTTTTCGATCCCTCTCGCCACGACGCGGCCGCCCTCGACCGTGTCGACTAAAACGCCTGCTCCCTTTTCAATATAATCCCCGCGCGTCACGACATCCACGCGGCGGTTTCCGATCATTGCCGTTCCGGCCGGGCGCAGATCGGTAATGGCAATCCCTTTTTGTCCCACAAGTCCGGCAAGGCTTTCATCATGGGAAGTAAAACCGTCTGAACTCGAAAGTTCGGTGTGCAGGGCCATCTTTGAACGGCCAAGCACCTTGAAACCGGCGATTACGACAATTGGAAGGATGATGATATCGGCAAGCACGAATGCCATGCCGGCCACCATCGATACGGTTGAAAAAACAAGATACAACGAATATCCTAAAATTCCCATGGTCAGGATGGCCAGCAGGCCGCCCGACGGGAAAACCACCTCGGCGATCAAAACCCCGGCGCCGACAACCTGTAATATTAGCGGCAAGACCAAATTCCCAGTCACACCCCCTCCTTTTTTACTACGATAACCCGGTTCCCGTTCACCTCGGCGACCTTTACGGGGATTCCCTTTTCAATAAATTCATTATATGTAATCACGTCGATCCGCTCCCCGTTGATATCCGCCTTGCCCGAAGGCCGTAAAAAAGATACGGCCACCCCCTCATCGCCCGCCGCAACCTTTGCGGTCTCCCTCGAATCCGCATGGGCGGCATTTAATGTGGCGGTCAGCACCGGGCCCCTGTTTCCCGTTGAAAGGGCCGGAATCACGAACCGGATAAAAAGAAGACCGCAAATTACAGCAATCAGATATGCGCCCAGAACCATGGCGGCGTTCCCTATAAAAAGCGACATCTCCCATGGCTTGGCAGGGTCGGGAATCGTAAAACCCTGGAGGGAGAGGATCAGCCCGACCACGATCATGGCAATGCCGGAAAAGCCGGCAATGCCGAAACCTGGGATTACAAAAACCTCTGCGGCTAGAAGAAATATCCCGGCGATCAATATCAAAAACTCGGTATAAGTGGCGAGTCCCACTATATACTGGTTGAAAAAGACTATGGAAAGGAATGCAATGCCGATGATTCCGAAAATTCCAAAACCCGGAGATTTTATCTCAATATAAAGCGCGCCGATCCCTATTATCATTAATATAGGAATAATGGTTCCAATAAAACGGGAAAGGGTTTCAGACCAGCTCTGGCCGATCCTGTTGATGGTTATATTCTGCATATCTAGCTGTTTAAACATATCGGAGACGGATGCTGCTCCGATGGCGGAAAAGCCGAGCTGACGCGCCTCGGTGTCGTCCATGGTCAAAAGCTCGCCTTCTTTTACAACCATCTGTTTGGAAACCACCCCGTCCTTTTCTTCCTTTTTCAGGTCATCAAACTCCTGGGCATCCATGTATTTTACTTCCCCGCCCTTCATCTCCACCCGGAGAACGACCTTGCCAAGTGTGACCATGGACTCGGCCAGGGCTTCGGGATAACCATTGCGCCTGGCCAGGGCACGGAACTTCGCCCGGATGGGGGACTGGAACTTTTCCCCCATCATCTTCGGTCCTTCCCTGGAGATGGTAATGGGTGCACAGTCCCCTATGGTCGTACCCGGGGCCATGACCAGCCGCCCGCATGAGAGGGCTATCAATGCCCCGGCGGATATGGCTTTTTTGGAAACATAGGCGATGCTCCTCTCCTTTGGGACCGTAAGAAGGGTGTCGACGATTTCAAGGGCTGAATCGACCCTGCCCCCGAATGTGTCCATATCGAGCACCACGATGGATTGAGGATCGGCCAGTGCGGTTTTACAGGCCCTGGCAATAAAGGCGGCCATGCCGGGATCAACCGTGCCCGATACGGGAATCACGTATGCCGTGCGGGGACTGGCATCCGCCGGAGAAATGGCCGGGGTCCATACAAACCCGAGGCACAAGACCGCCACAATCAGGATATGACCGTAAAAATTTACTCTGTTTTCACACATAGCCTTTATGATCCGGCGGGATGAGTATAACATGATGTATGCAACATGGGGCGTGTAAACCAGGATGACGGGATTTACCCTCAACTAGAATACAATACTATATCTTTGGAAAGGGTGTCAAGACGGCAGATGCGCATTTTTTCAACATCACCAAACCTGGTTCAATTCCGTTAACTTAACGCTGTTGATTTTAAAGCAGGGAGCCCATTCAGCATTTTACAGGGGGTCGTATCTCAATTTTTATTTGCCACGGCAGGGTCGATTTTGTATCATGCACGGAATTATTCGTAACCTTATTACAGAGGTAGTATGACAATACAAAATGACAAGGCCGCGAAAATTGCGTCAAAATTTGTAAACAGCACCAACCGTAATATTTTCCTGACCGGCAGGGCCGGCACGGGCAAAACGACTTTTCTGCGCGATATCAGCCGCCGTACCCATAAAAACACAATTGTTGCGGCTCCCACCGGAATTGCCGCCATCAATGCCGAAGGAGTCACCCTTCATTCCCTGTTCCAGCTGCCGTTTGGGACATTTATTCCCTCGGATCGATTTAACGGCGAGCAAGCACCCAATTTTCAACTCAACACGCCCCGGACATTACACCAGCAGTTAAAGATGTACTCGGCCAAACGGAACCTGCTTAAAAAACTGGAACTATTAATTATCGATGAAGTGAGCATGCTGCGCGCCGACATACTGGATGCCATTGACAGCGTGCTGCGTAGTGTCCGGCGGCGCCGGGATCTGCCCTTCGGTGGTGTCCAGGTCCTTTTTATCGGCGATTTACATCAATTGCCGCCTGTTGTAAAAAACGCCGAATGGCTGGTTTTACAAGAGTATTATCCAACGATGTTTTTCTTTGCGGCCCGGGTGCTGCGGGACGAAGAGCCGTTGTATATCGAACTTACAAAAATTTATCGGCAATCGGATAATGTGTTTATTTCCGTGTTGAATAACCTGCGTGACAACCAGATGACCCAGCAGGATGTCGACACCTTAAACCGTTATTGCATCCCCGGATTTTCGCCCGCGCCGGGGGAGGGCTATGTCTATCTGACCACCCACAACTACAAGGCCGACCGGATTAACCGTGACGAGCTGCAAAAGCTTTCCGGCCGCGCATTTGAATATCATGCCGAAATCGAAGGCGACTTTGATGCACGTATCCATCCCGTGGATTCGGTGCTTGTTCTTAAAAAAAACGCGCAGGTTATGTTCATCAAAAATGATCCGACCGGAGAGGGACGATTTTTCAACGGTAAAATCGGCAAAGTGGAAATATTGAATGAAAACGAAATCAAGGTGGCGTTTTCCGACGGCGCCCCGTCCGTGTGGGTGGAAAAATATACCTGGGAAAACAAAAAATATACGCTCAATAAAAGAACAAATGAAATAGAAGAAAAAATAACCGGTGTTTTCGGGCATTTCCCCTTAAAGCTGGCCTGGGCCATCACGGTTCATAAAAGCCAGGGGTTGACGTTTGAAAAAGCCATTATCGATGTTTCACAGGCGTTTGCGGCAGGACAGGTATATGTGGCCTTATCACGGCTCACATCCTTAAAAGGGCTGGTTTTGACATCCCCTTTCCAACTAAAGGATATCCCGGCCGAGCCCGCCCTGCGTGAATTTGCCGGCCTGAAAAAAGATACCGACTCTCTGGACGGACAGTTTAAGGCCTTATCGGAATCGTATCTGCGCGAAGAAGTGATGCAGACCTTCAATTTTGCATCCCTGTGCATGGAGTTTGATTATCATTTGCGTACTTACACCAAGGATGCCGGCCGCTCGGAAAAGCAGAAAAGTCTCGAATGGGCCAGGGCGCTTTACGCCGAGCTGATAAAAACAAAACAGGTGGCGGACAAATTTTTAAACCAGCTCAACAGGATTTTACAACCGGAACAGGCACATGATTATCCGTATTTGCACGAACGGGTTTGCGCGGCAAAAAAATATTTCGATCCGGTTTTAAATGGGTTTTGCGTGAGAATAGCAAGCCATGTCGATGAATTAAAAACAGGGGGCAAAGGGGTCAAAAAATATATTACGGAGCTTAAAGGTCTGGACCTCCTGATTTACGGCCGGCTCCAAAAAATCTATAAGGCCGAGTCCCTGGTGGAGGCATTTATCCGGGATATTGAACTGACCCGGACGTCCATGAAAAGGCATCCGGTACGGGCAGGAGGGCTGGAAGCCGGCTCCACGAAAAAAAAAGCGCGAAAAGAGAAAACCCTGAAAAAGGAAAAAACCGATACAAAAACCATCTCGCTGCAAATGTATAAAAGCGGGCTCACCATAAAAGAGATTGCCGCTAAACGCTCTTTTGCCGTTTCAACCATCGAAGGCCACCTGGCCTTCTGGATCGGGGAGGGTGAAATAGATATAAAAACGTTTGTGCCGCAGACCGAAGTAGATGAAATATTAGCGGCCTTTAAAAAACTGGACACAACCCACCTTACGCCTGTAAAAGAATTACTGGATCATAAATACGGTTATGGAAAGCTGAAATTCGTCGCCGCGATTTTACCAGCGTCTTAAGAGGAAAAATCCGTGAAAAATAAAATAAAAATCAAAAGCAACATCAAGGCGCTCATGCGCAATGCCGGAATTTCGGATGCTGAATTGAGCACCCAAACCAAGCTGCCCCGGGTCGTTATCTCAAATGCAAGTTGTGAAAAAATTGAATTCTGCGGGCTGAACGTTTTGAAAAAAGTCGCATCCGCCCTGAACGTCGGCATAAAAGACCTGTTTGAAGAAAACCGGCCGGAGGCTAAAAAACCTCGCGTATGTAAAATGAACGCGGATCAGACCAATATTTCCGCTGTGACGGAAAAGCTTATCAGCGCCATAATGAAGATGTCCGCAACCGATAAGGACAAGCTCCTTGAAAAATATAATGAGCTTGAAAAAACGCCCGGGAAATACACGACGGCCGCAAGTGTCACAAGCGATCTTATCAGTTTGATCATGGGCATGTCATTAGATGACCGGTGCAAGCTTTTAGGCGACTTTATGGCCTTTTCCGGCAAGACAAAGCGTAAATACAGCCGCATGGAATATATAAAAGAGATGCGGCTTACATTCAAGGGGCGTATGCATAATTGTAACACGCGCAATCTCAGTCATGGCGGCTTGTTCATAGAGGTCGGCAACGCCAAAAACACATTTTCCCTGGGAGATGTTGTTCAAATGAATTTCGAACACCCCCAGACCGAAAGATACTGCAAGATGGATGGGACGGTGATGAGAGTCGCCAAAAACGGTATCGGGATTAAATTCAACTCTCCGCTTTAGGATTGCATTCACATCCTGCGGGATGTGATCTTTATCCCGAACTGCCGGGGGATCGTCACGCGCAAGGGCCTGCCAAAAAGAAAATCCACGATTTTTTCCCCATTATCCATCTTGCTTGAAACAGAGGACCGAACCGACTCGTCAAAAGCGATCATCTCCGAAAGCGCATTGGCAGCCTCATAATCTCCGGCGGCCCGCTTTTCGGCAAACCCGGCGATTGCTCCATACGAACATTTGCGCTCATGGGCCGACACCAGATCCATCACCTCCCTTGCCCGGCCCAGAATATCCTTTCTTGAAACACGGTCCTTTTGGTATAGCGCGACGATTTTTGCAGTATCCCAGCATTTCATGACCCGGCATTCAAGGGGACGCGATGCGTAAATCCCGCAGGCCCGCAAATCCACATCATAAAAAATACAGGCCGCAGACCCTTGCCCCGACCTTATTTTGATAATCTCGGCGTCGAGAACGCAGCCCTTGCCTGAGACATTATCGAGCGCCATTTCCCCCTTTCGGATCGTATACAGGTCGGAAAGATCAATGGCAGCGGCTCTCACCAATTCCAGGTCCTCAACATGGAGCGCCGGGCCTCCCCCGGCACAGCAGGTACCGCAACGGATGCAATGATCCCTTTTAGTTTCATCCGGAGACCCGGCATTGATACCGAGGCCGGGATGGATATCATTCGGTTTCCTTGGCACTATTATTTTGTATCCTGTTTTGTATAGGGGTCTGTCCAGTCCTCCAAAGACAAATGATGTCTGACCTGATATAAAGTTGTATCCGATCCTCCATCAAAACAAATCCCGTTCAGGCGGCGGTTCGTTGTCACGATAATTGATAAAATCTTTTGGAACTTCAATCGTTTCCATCAATTCATGAATATAGGGGACGTTCTTTAAGTAATTCAATAACTCGCCCCCAATCTTTTCGATAATCACTATTCAAGATTTGATAATCATTCACAAGAACTCAATTCAATATCCGGTACCCGTTTTTTTGGCGGGATTGAAGCCCGAGCATCGCAGACGAACCGCTTATTTTGCGTAACTGGTGGTACGCGTTCGACGTCACCCCATATATTCACGAAAGAACAACTTCAAATTTACGTCTTCCTTTAATTCTGTAAATTGTAAAATCTCGATCAATTGTTGCTATTGTATGCAAATTGAGCTTTTCTGCAAGATATACCAAGCAAGAATCCGCAAAGTCCATTGGCAAATCACGGTATTTTATTGTTAACTCTCTGATTCTTTCAAAATCATTATTCACAATATTATGAATTTCGACAGCACCACGTTGTACCCATTCAAGGAAATCAATTTGGGCATTTCTATTAAAATCTAATAAATGAAGAACCTCTGTGACAGAGGCCAGAGTAGTTACGAGCGGATATTTATTGTTTTTTATAAAGTTGATAGCTTTTGTATGATATTTATCTGAAGCATCGGAAAAGAGCTATTAGAGGACCAGAATCAATAAGAATTTTTTTCATCTTCTTTTGGCTTTTATTTTGTTTTTAATTATCTCTTTTCTATCTGTAGATAAATTATCCAACCCACTTGAATATCTACCAAAATAATCTTTACCAAGCTTCCAGGGACTTGGGCTGTTAAGGTTCCCAAGATACTCACTAATACTCTTTCTTATTAATTCAGATTTAGTTAATCCAAGATTTTTAGCTGTGATATTAATACGTTGCTCTAATTGGGGGTCAAGCCTTAATGTGATCATTTCACCACCTCCGTATTTCAAAATGTAATACAATGTAATCTTAGTGTCAATTATATTTTTTGTGTAAACTATTCTATTTGGGGTGATTGGGGACGTTAGTTGACAAATTGTACAAACTCTGATGTTATGAAATATTAGGGTTACCCATTAAAAGCCTGAGTCAAATCTTCCCTCGCTCATTTGCAATCCGCATATAGGTCTCCATGCCGGTTTGCGGCGGGAGATACTGGTCAGCCTCGTCCTTTTTCACAAGACTAAGCGCGCCCGTGGGACAGGTGGAAACGCAGAGACCGCAACCAATGCATTTTTTCAGGGTAATAACCGCCTTTTCATCGGAAACGTCGATGGCCTCCATCTGACAGCGGTCAACGCAGGTTTCACACCCCACGCATTGCTGCCTGTCTACAACGGCAAAGTAATTGCTCTTAACCGCCGCCGCCGGATTTTCCTGCTTTTTAAGGGAACGCAGCATGCCGCAGCAGCATCCGCAGCAACTGCACATGCCGCCCACATGCTGTGAATTAAAAGGCTGCATAACCAGCCCGGCCTCGTCATTTGCGGCAATGATCTTTTTTGCCTCGTCTTTTGTAATATACCGGCCCATGGCGTTATCAACGTAATAATCCGCGTGGGAACCGAACAAAAAGCATGTTTCCAAAGGCTTGTCACAACCCTGCCCCGCTTTTTTGGCCGTGGCACGACATATACAGGGGGCAACGGCGATCTTCTTCTGATCGTCGACTATATTCATTGCGTCTTCATAAGCGGCAATTGGCCATTCGCTGACCAACTCCCGGTTGATGGGGATGGTCCGCATTACCGGGGTGGCAAAGGACTGAAATGTTTTGCCGAGAGCGGCCTCGTAATATACGTTCAAATCCGCTGCAAGCTCGGAATCAACCCTGTTTAACTGGAACTCGAATACACCGACCACAAAGGGAATTGCCGCGTATCGTGCCTGATCGCCCTTTTTCTGCCTGAACAAAAGGCCTTTTTTTGCCATGTCCTCAAGATGGGAGGCTGTTTCTTTTGCCGGAAGGTTTAAACGCTCCGCAACTTTTTCCGGATACTCCAGCATGGGGGAAAGCATTAAAAACATCTCCGCATCGACCGGGGAAAATATCTTTTTTAAAATCTTTATCTCAACGCCATTTTTTGTGGGTGGAAAGCCGGTTCCAAGATCGTCCATTCTCTGACGTAATTGATTGTAGATTTCTTCACTCATGAATTTATCTCCATATCGAATTCAAGGCAGATCACAATATGCTATAGCGCGGTTAAAATCCTCTACACCCAGGTGATCCGGGGCATGTTTCTTACCGGCATGCGCTTGTATTTATATTTAGGATACCCGACCATCATGGCTCCCATGCAGGCGTGGCCATCAGGAAGGTTAAGGGCTTCCTGCAAAGGCGGCCACAACATTGTCGCCGCGTGAAAAAAGCCGGCCCAGCAGGTGCCGAGCCCGAGGGACGGCGCTGCAAGATCAAGATAGGTAAGGGCAATTGTGCAGGAAGACTGTGCCATGGGATCGGCTTGGAGGCCATGGGCGATTATCAGGTGCGGCACATCCCGGCATACGGAGTCAATTCCCATATCCCAACCTGCCACAACCATATCCATGTGCATCTGCTTCGCAAAATCGGCATTGTCCTGGAGCAGAAAACGCATCCAGTCCACCACGAGCCCGGTGAGGCGTCTTACCTCATCCCTGTCATGGACAACGCGCCAGCAGACCGGCTGAACATTATGGCCGGACGGTGCGTAAGAGGCTATCCCGACGAGCCTGGAAAGGATATCTTTTTCAACCGGCTTTTTCCTGTACGTTCGGATGGACCTGCGGTATCTTAAAAAATGTTCCGCCTGGTCTGCGTCGAGCAGCAGATTCTCTTTTACAGGCAGACATTGTTCGGGCGTCATGGACCTGTGGGAAAGCGCGCCTGTGGGACATACGGCCACGCAATGCCCGCAGTCGACGCACAAATCTTCGGCTCCGGGCACTGGAACAGGCAGTGATTTTTTATCGGCTAACATGATGATCTTCACGGGACACTCATCAACGCAAAGACCGTCCCTGTTACAAGTATCTGGATTTACATTAAACAGGCTCATGGAAAACTCCTTTTTGGCTGGATTTTTTTAATAGTGGATGAATTTTACCCTGTGGGCAAAGGCATGTCAACAGAATAAAACGAACGCTCGTTTTTTAACAACGTGCTAAACGTGCGCCGCCCCAAATAAAAAAGGCCGGCTGCCCATACGGCAGCCAGCCTTTTCAGATCAGCACAAATGCATTGCAACATGTGAATAGGGGCGGGGATAAACCCCGCCCCTACAAGGATTTGACAGAATTATTCCGAAGCGAGCCCCCCCTACTTTTCCCCATCTTCACATACGGACTTTGGATCAGCCATGAGGGCCAGGGCCTTGTAACGGTCGTTGGTCTCCTGCTCGATCTTGCGCCTGAGACGCTTTGATTCATCCGGAAAACTCTTTTCAAGGGAGGCAAACCGGTTTTCACCGCCCAGAAACTCCTGGAGGTTGCCGTCAGGCGCCTTTGATTCCAGGACAAACGGATTCTTTCCCTCGTCCGCAAGCAGGGGGTTGAACCGGTAAAGGGGCCAGTACCCGGTTTCAACGGCTTTTTTCTCCTCGGCCTGGCTCTTGCCCATGCCTGCCTTGAGGCCCTGGTTAATACATGGCGCGTAGCAGAGAACCAGGGAAGGTCCGGGATATTTATCCGCTTCAACGAGCGCCTTTAGGGTCTGCTGCTTGTTAGCGCCCATGGCGATTGATGCAACATAGACGTATCCGTATGTCATGGCCATGCGGCCCAGGTCCTTTTTACCGATCTTCTTGCCGGATGCCGCGAACTTTGCCACGGCGCCGGTGGGAGTTGCCTTTGAAGACTGGCCGCCGGTATTGGAATAGACCTCCGTATCCATGACAAGAATATTGATATCCTCGCCCGACGCGATCACGTGATCCAGACCGCCGTAGCCGATATCATAGGCCCATCCGTCACCGCCGAAGGCCCAGATTGATTTTTTTACGAGCAGGTCCGACATTGAATAAATGAGTTGCAAAAGCGGAGTCCGCTCCATTTGCCCAAGCATATCCATTATTGCATCGCCTGCGGCCTTTGACACGCCGGCGTCATCTTTTCCGGCAAGCCATTGCTCCATGGCCTGCCGCAGGGCCTCCGGGATATCGCTTTTCACTGCGTTCGCAATCAGGTCCGCAAGTTTTTGACGCCGCTGGATACAGGCAAGGGCCATGCCGTAGCCGAATTCCGCCGCATCCTCGAACAATGAATTTCCCCAGGCGGGACCGTGACCGTCCTCATTGGTGCAATATGGAAAGGACGGAGCCGACCCACCCCAGATGGAGGTGCAGCCCGTGGCATTGGCGACAATCATCCGCTCGCCCATAAGCTGGGTTAAGACCTTGACATAGGGGGTCTCACCGCACCCGGCGCAGGCGCCGGAAAACTCCATGAGCGGCTGGCTGAACTGGCTCCCCTTGACGGTCTCGCGCTTTGCCAGGTTATCCATGACCGGAAGCGTGTCGAAAAATTCCTGGTTGGGAACCTGAAGGCCCGTCTGAGTCTCAATTGGCCTCATGACAAGGGCCTTTTTCTTGGCCGGGCAGATATCCGCGCAATTTCCGCAGCCCTGGCAGTCGAGCGCGTTTACCTGTATCCTGAACCTGTACTCCTTTAATTCCTTGCCCGTGGCCGGTATGGTTCCAAAACCTTCGGGCGCGTCGGCGAGTTCGCCTTCACCCGCAAGAACCGGTCGGATGGCCGCATGGGGACAGACAAAGGCGCACTGGTTGCACTGGATGCAGTTTTCCGATATCCATTCCGGCACTTCAATGGCCACGCCCCGTTTTTCATACCTGCTGGTCTCAACAGGGAAGACCCCGTCGGGCTCAAACGCGCTCACAGGCAGGCCGTCACCCTTCTGAGCCAAAACCGGCCGCATGACATTTCTGATAAATTCAGGGCCTTGTACACTGGCCACAGGCCCGGACACGGCATTCGCCCAGGAAGCCGGATACTTTATCTCCTTTAAATTAGCTAAAGACTGATCAACGGCCGCGATATTCATGGAAACGATCTTTTCACCCTTTTTGCCATATGTCTTTTCAATATCTTTTTTAAGGAGTGCAACCGCTGTTTCAAAGGGGAGCGCATTTGCCAGGCTGAAGAAAGCCGTCTGCATAATCATATTGATCCGCCCGCCCAGGCCGACCTCACGGGCGATCTTTATGGCGTCTATATTATAGAATTTGAGCTTCTTTTCCGCGATGGTCCGCTTGACCGCAGCGGGAATCTCTTTTTCCATATCTTCGTCGCGAAAGTGGGAATTGAGCAGAAAAGTTCCCCCTTCCTTTATCCCTTCCAGCACATCGTAGAGATGGACGTAATTGGATTTGTGACAGGCGATGAAATCGGCGTGATGCACCAGGTAGGTCGACTGGATATCATTGGGTGAAAACCGCAGATGGGAAACCGTCACCCCGCCGGATTTCTTTGCGTCATAGGCGAAATAGCCCTGGGCGTAAAGGTCCGTGTTGTCCCCAATGATCTTGATGGCGCTTTTGTTCGCGCCCACGGTGCCGTCCGACCCGAGCCCCCAGAACTTGCACTGGATGGTCCCCTCGGTCACGGTCTCGATCGTGTCGTTCACGGGAAGGGAGGAGTTGGTCACGTCGTCTTTTATCCCGACCGTAAAATGGTGCTTTGGCGCAAGGGACTTCATGTTGTCGTACACGGCCTTGACCATGGACGGGGTGAACTCCTTGGAGCCCAGGCCGTACCGGCCAGCGGTTATTTCCGGGGATTGTCCGTATTCCATGAAGGCGGCACAAATATCTATAAAAAGCGGATCACCCACCGCGCCGGGCTCCTTTGTCCGGTCGAGCACGGTTATCTGCTCAACCGATGCGGGAAGGGCCGCAAGGAAATGCTCTATTGAGAACGGCCGGTAGAGGCGCACCTTAAGGAGTCCTACCCGTTCGCCGGTATTGTTCAGATAATTCACCCCTTCCTCAATGGTCTCGGCCCCCGAACCCATGGCAATCACCACCCGGTCGGCATTCGGATGGCCCACATAGTCGAACAGGCCATATTTACGGCCGGTCAGGTTACCCACTTTTTCCATGGCCTCCTCGACAATGGAGGGAATTGCCAGGTAGTAGGGATTTGCGGCTTCCTTGGCCTGAAAATAGATATCCGGATTCTGGGCTGTGCCCCGGATATGCGGATGCTCGGGGTTCATGGCCCGGGCTCTGAACTCGGTAATGGCGTCGTAGTTAATGAGACTCGCCATATCCTCATAATCAATCAGCTCTATTTTCTGGATTTCACTCGATGTCCTGAACCCGTCAAAAAAATGGAGAAACGGCATGCTCCCCTCGATTGCTGAAAGATGAGCCACGAGCGCGAGATCCATGACCTCCTGCACCGAGCCCGATGCCAGCAGGGCAAACCCGGTCTGGCGGACGGCCATGACATCGGAGTGATCTCCGAAGATGGAAAGCGCGTGCCCGGCAACCGCCCGTGCGCTCACGTGGAAGACGGCGGGAAGGAGTTCTCCCGCGATCTTGTACATATTGGGTATCATCAGGAGGAGACCCTGGGATGCGGTAAAGGTCGTGGTAAGGGCGCCCGTGGCAAGGGAGCCGTGTACCGCGCCCGCAGCCCCGGCCTCGGACTGCATCTCGCTCACGTTCAATGCCTGGCCGAAAATATTTTTCCTGCCCGCAGCGGCCCAGGCGTCGGCGGTTTCCCCCATAGTGGTCGAGGGAGTGATCGGGTAGATGGCGGCGACGTCGCTTAATGCATAGGCGACATGAACCGCAGCCGTATTGCCGTCGATTGTCTGCATGGTCTTTGGCATGATCTGATTCTCCAAATTATTAATAATGGTTAATAGGCTTAAAATTATATTATTACCCCAGGATATCTTTTGTGTAAATAAAAAAATCCGGTTTACGATGCCGTCACGGGTCAACCTCATAGAGAAGATCAATATACCTTTCCAGCATATCCCCCACAAGCTCCCTTACCGGCAAGGTTGCGGCCATTCCGTAAACCGGGGCCATACGGCCGGTCTCGGAGGGATTTGCGCGGACATGGTCCACGGCTCCGGCAAGGTCTTGGACAAACCGGTCCGCCACCCCCGGCCGGGTGTGCGGCAGGGTCACGCAGACATGAACGCAGGAGGGCCGATGAAGGCCGTTTAACACCCATCCGGCCTCCCCCATCCTTTCCATCACGTGATAGATATCAACCGTATCCGAGGCAAAGGCTATAACCCACAGGGGATTGCCCAGGATTTTAATACCGTTGATTTCAGAAATCCCCTTTTTTATCCTGTCTGCGGTCGAAAGAATTCTTTTTGCCGCGTCCAGATAGCCTTTTTCGCCCATGGAAACCATGGCGGCCCAACAGGCCGCTGAAAGAGCGCCCGGACGGCTCCCCGCAAAGGTCGGGGAAAAATAGAGCCCGCCCGGCCATTCGGTTGTCGAAAAATACTGAAACCGCCTCAGTTCGGGATTCCGGTAGAGAACAACCGATGTCCCCTTTGCGGCATACCCGTATTTATGGGTGTCGGCCGACATGGATGTAACACCGTCAAGCCTGAAATCATAGGGCGGCACCGGGTATCCGAGTTTTTCGGCCCAGGGAAGCATAAACCCGCCAAGACAGGCATCGGTGTGAAAGCCGATCTTTTTTTTAGCCGCAAAGGCCGAAAGCTCTTCTATGGGATCAATTACACCGTGGGGAAAACAGGGTGACGACCCGACCATGACGATGGTGTTTTTCGTAACAGCCCTTTTCATTGCAGCAACATCTGCGATAAAATCGGATGTTACAGGCACGTGTATGATCCTTATCCCGAAATAGAGGGCCGCCTTGTCGAATGCGGCATGGGCCGAAACCGGAACCACCATCTCGGGATGCCGTATCCCCTTTGTTTCAATGGCCCGGTCCCGGTAGGCCTTCATAGCCAGCAGGATGCTTTCGGTGCCGCCGGATGAAACCACGCCGCAGACCGGATCGGGCGTCTTATCCGCACCCAGCATGGCAGCCGTCATGGATACAATCTCGGCCTCATACTTTGCCGCGCTGGGCCAGACATCGGAATGAAGAGGGTTTGACTGGGAATTTAAGGCATATACCCGGTTTAAAAAATCGATATGCCCGCGATCGCCGTGATATACCGCGCCCGATACATAACCGTCTTCCCATTTCGACGATTCGCATTCGCTTATGGCCGTCATCATGGAGAGGATATTATCTTTTTCGAGTCCGGACCCGGGAAGCCTGGAAAAAGCCGGAAACTTCCCCGTGTAGGGTTTCACCATATCCCTGATGTCATCGAGCATGGCGTCCAGCTCCCTGTAAATGGCCTTTTTAACCAGGGGTATCCCCTTGATCCTGTCAAAGAGCCATCCCGCCACCCGGTCAGGGAAAAGACCCATAAGTTTTTGGGCGTTTTTCTCAATTCCCATTTATGTAACCCCCGCATGCTATGTATCGTTTAATCTGGCATATATCTTCCGGTTCTTCCGGTAAATCTGCTTGAAAATGGAAAAATGTTCGTCATAAAGGCTCGTGTTTTCCGGGTCCGGCTCCCAGGTCTTTTCCATTGGGATAAGCGTTGAAATATCCGAAAACCGGATATGATCCAGGGCCACGGCGGCCAGAAGGCCTGCCCCCCGCACATTTGCAAGGACCGGGTCCTTTACACGGCATACGGTTCGGTTGAACACATCCGCGTAGATCCTGCACCAGATATCGGAAAGGGCGCCACCGCCGATGACCCGGATCGGATCGAGCCTTTTTTTTACAAAGCCTTCCACACAGCAAAGAAGCCATCTGCCGTTCAGCGCCACGCCTTCAAATACCGCCCTTACCAGGTCGGCCCGGGTCGTGGACAGGGACTGGTTGTAAAAACCGGCCCGCACGGTATGGTCGTCAACGGGAGTCCTTTCCCCAAAAAGCCAGGGGGTGAAAATCACGGAGTTGGCTCCCGGAACAGAGGCTGCCGCAAGTTCATCAAACAGTCGGTAAACATCTTTCGGGGCCTTGCCGGTCAGGCCGTCATCCGCGAAAAACATGGTATCTTTCAGGTAATTGAGGCAGGCCCCGGCGGTCTCCTGCTCGTCGGCCACGAAATACCGGCCCGGTATGGCCGAAGGGAGCGACGCTATCGAGTGGACGATATCCGTTTTTTTAAAGGGCACGTGGCAGGTCAGCCAAGAAGATGTGCCCAGGTATAAATGGGGAGAAAAATCATCCACCGCACCCGAACCGATGGCTGCGGCCTGCACATCGGGAGTCCCCCCGATAACCGGTATGCCCGGCCTTATGCCGAGACATTCCGCAGCATCCTTTTTAACCTCGCCTATGATATCCACTGCCCGGACGAGATCCGGCAATTTTTCCCGGTCAAGGCCGGACATCCGGATAAGTGCATCGTCATAAACGATATTATTTATATCCCTGTTGTCGGTCACCCAGTGAAGGGTTATGGAATCGGCTGTGGCGCAAAAACGTCCTGTAAGGCAAAAGTTGATGTAGTCCTTGGGTTCGAGAAATTTATATGCCGACCGATAGAGTTCGGGCCGATTCGTCTTTAAATAGAGAATATGAGCGACGGGGTCCTTGCCCGACAGGCCCGGGGCGCCGCCGGTGAGGCGCAGCCACCTGAGGATTTTAAACGGGCCGTACCCCATGATATTAATAAGGCCGCGCACCTGCTTACGTATCCCGGCGCTCCCCCTGGAATCAAGCCAGATGATGGCATTTGCAAGGAGCCGACCGTCCCTGTCCACCGCCACGGTTCCGGACCACTGGGCAGAAGCGCTTACGGCAATAATTTCCGAAGGCGATATCCGGGCATTTTCTATCGCACGACAAGAGGCCTCACAAATGGCCCGCCACCACTTTTGCGCATCCTGCTCGGCGCCGCCTCCGGGCAAAAGGATAAGGGGAACCGGCGCAAAAAAATGGCCCGCGATTTCACCGTCGGTTGAGACCAGGGCCACCTTGGGCCCCGACGTCCCGAGATCGATTGAAAGAATGTATTTGGCGGAAGGATTCAAGATTAGTCACCAACCACGCCCATAGGACGTGGCATAATCAGGCCCCCACGAAGGAGAGGGGCAAAACACATCGTTTTTCTTATGGATCATATCTAAACGTCAGGAACATAGTCTTCCTGAAAGGCTATGAACATCGAATGTTGAATAAGGTATTCTGTATCAGTAGTGTCCGGTTTGGTTCTTGCCGGCTGTTATTTTTCTTGTACTGCCCTCGTAGGGGCGGCCTTCAGGCCGCCTTTAACTGGAAGGCTGAAGCCTTCCGCTACGTGGGCCGTGCGAATATTTTATTTTGTGCCATTTTTTAAAGATCATAATCAGACCTTTTCCGGGTAGAAATGTTCAAACGCATCCAGCAAGCAAGAGACAAACCGGACAGTGCTGATTCTGTATATACTATAAAGTATAAATTTAGCAGAGCGAAGCGATACCATTATTCGATGTTCAACGTTGGATGTTCGATGTTGGACGTTTAAAAAATGCATCATATGCAGCTATGACATATAATTATTATCGCCGGAACAGTAGACCTCGTGGGGTCGCACGGGCAGAGCCCCTGGTTTAATAAAATCAATTATCAAAACCTGCCCCGCGCCCTATTTTGCATCATACTCATAGGTCATAACGGCGGACGGATCCGATTGTGGATAAAGTTTTAAAATCATGAGTGAACCTTTAGGCAGGATACGGTCGAGGAAAAGACGGCCGGAATCATCAGTCCCGATTATCAGGCGGATATTGCGCACCGGATCCTGAACCACAAAAGCCTCATTGGCGGCCGGTGCCGGGCCGCCACACATCACAAGATTGCCGGTGGAAAATTTCGCCAACGGTTCGACCCTTTTGCTATTTTGAACAATGGCGTATGACTGGAGCATGTCAAAAAGACCGAGCCCGAAGAGCGGCAGTTCAAGCACGGCCAGGTAAACACCCCGACGCTGCTTTTTCATAACCCTCAGTTTTTCAGCCTTCTCATGGCACATCGAGGTTTTAACAAAACGTAATGTGTCGTTATTATTTACATAATATTTGTATTCATATTTTGCAAACGGCCCGGGCGCTCGATCTCCGGTGACAAGCTTTGATTTAAGAGGGCCCAGGTAGGTAAGGGTGCTGGAACAGCCGAACAGTCCCGCAAGAAGGAATAAAAACATCCATATGCAAAGGCGTCTTCCCGTCATGATAGTATCCTTTCCGTGGTAAATACCGTCAACCCGCGTTTGTCCGTTTATACGGTTTGTCTGTTTGATCCGCTTGATCCGGGGGGCTAAATCATTTGACATAATTTCAAAATACAAGTAATTACTGGTAACAGATACCGTAACTCATGACAAGTCAAATCCGAAGGAGAAAATCGGTGAAAAAATCCATACTCATATCGGCTATCGCATTTTTATTCCTTTCGGGCTGCTTTGTGGCGCCTCCCCAGGAGGCCGTAAAACGGGCGCCCGGCCCCTACCCGGCGGGCTATAAAACCATGATAACGGGTTATCTCAATGTCCACCTGGTCGATCCCGACAGTATCAAAGACTTTACGGTCATCAAGCCGCCTGAAAAAACGAAGCTTGATACAGGCTATCCCTTCATCCCCCTGTACAAAGGCCAGTTCGTATGGGAATGCTTTATCGCCTATGACGCAAAAAATGAAAAAGGCGTTTACGTCGGCTCAGACATGCATGTGGTCTGGATAAGGTTTAACCGGGTTGTGGCCTTTGACTACAAGGATACCGAACTCGATTACAGGGTAAAAGAGAGAATCGAAAATCCCGGATATTAAAAAAATATAAGGCTCAAACGTAGACTTGACCCCAATTGTTTTTTATAAACCAAAAAGGGGACTGGATGCGAATTTATCTTCGCGGACTGGCCACAAGCTGGAGGCTTTTCGGCCCGAGCCGTAATTTTGTTTTTTTTGTATTTGTAATTCTGGCTTTTATGATTTTAAGGATACTCTCCTCCTTCTTTCTTTTTTTGGACTATATCTTCTTTCCCCGGTTTCAAAAGGTTGAGGTTAAAAGACCGGTATTTATCATCGGCCATCCCCGCAGCGGCACCACGTTTGTGCACCATCTGTTCACCGGGACCGACGAGATGGCGGCCTTCAAGGCCTGGCACATCCTTTGCCCATCCCTTACCGCACGGAAGCTGATACGGCCCCTGATACGATACCTTGCCAGCAAGGGACTGACCGTGCTGGTCCCCGAGGAGACCGGACACAAAATCGACCTTGATCAGGTGGAAGAGGAGGAAATGCTTTTCCTCCATATACATGATACCCAGTTCGTCATCATCGCAACCCCCCTGGGATTTGACGACGACGACTACCGGGAGATACGTTTTCACGACCTCCAGCCCCGGCGCAGGCGGATTAAATCGGCCATGTTTTTAAAATCCTGTTTTCAGCGTCATATTTATTATACGAAAAAAACGCAGATCTTTGCCCAGACCCATTTTTCAACACACAGGATAAAGACCCTTCTCGAGGTTTTCCCGGATGCCAGGTTTATCTATCTGCACAGGCGGCCCGATGAAACCCTGCCCTCTTTTTTTTCGCTCAACTACTATACCTTAGATGCCCTCTGGGGGCTGCACCGGTTTACCTCCGAACAGATATTACGCTATTATCGCTATCAGTATGAGGCCAGCCTTGACCTTTACCGGTATTTTTACTCTCTGTGGCACACCAATGGAATCGATAAAAACAAGGTGCTGATCATACCCTATGAGAAGCTCCGGGAAGACCTTCCGGCGGTTTTTGAAAACATTATCGATTTTACGGGAATTGAACCGGGCGACAGACTCAGGCGCGCCGTCAAAGAGCAGGCAAAAAAACAGCGCGGTTACCGGCGCAGGCATAATGTCAAGGCGCTGGAAGACTTCGGGATTGATGAAAAATCAATAAAGCGTGATTTTTCATTCATGTTTGAAAAGGATCCGTTTTCCATCCGGCAGGCATGATTCGGATATTGGGCGGTTGAACTAACTCAGAAAGCATAGCGCAGGCTTACCATGAAATTCCTTTCATTCTGGGGCAGTCGGGCGGCATAGTAGTTGCCGTCGGCGCTTCTGACACCGGGATCATAATATTTTTTATCAAATATATTATTCACAGTGACCTGTCCGGAAAGACCGTCAATGATATTGTCGTAAGTGACGGCGCCGTTAAATACGGTATATGCGTTGATTTTATCATAGGGGTTTTCCGAAATCGTTGTTTTACTGCCTGTTTTTCTTTCTCCCGAGTGATTCATGCGCAGGTTAAAATTAAGATGTTCCATAAAGCGGGCATTAATACCGGCATTGATTTGATAAGCGGCAATATCGCCTATCCTCACATCAGTATCTCCTTGGGTGTTTTTGGGGTTGGTGTAGGTATAATTGAGGTACATATCATAGTTCTTGTATTTATAATTGGCGGTGCCCTGCAATCCCATGATAAGAAGCGAACCGATAGCCTGGTGCTGTGTGGTATGTTCTCCATCGTAAAGCACATCCACCGTGCCGACAACATTACTGTAGGACGTTCGATAAGCGACGATATTGGCGAATGCATTGTCCGTAAAACGCCACCCCGCGCTCACCTCAAAATTTTTAGCTTTTTCGGGCTGAAGCGTCGGGTTGGATAATTTCCTGCCCTTTGTCGTGGAATATTTTGTCCAGTTATCGGCGTCTTTAAAGGCTTCGGCATAAATCGCCTTGAAAATAAAATCCGCAGGGGTATAAATAACGGCCGCTTTGGGGTTAAATTCCCTGCCGTAGCCTCCGCTTTCCCTGATTTTATTGTCATCAAGCCGCCCGCCGGCGACCACATGCAGATCCTCAACGGGCGTATACGTTGCCTGGGCATAGAGCCCTATATCCCGTGAATCATAATGATTTCCTCCCGGCAGATCGGTCCCAGCTTCATCGCGTGGAAACCCTGTTTCCGAAGGATTTTTTTCCCTGCTGACCACATAGGTGCCCTGGATGCTGCCCAATCGATATTCAAGCCCGGTGAGAAGATCAAATTTTTCCGAATGGGTATAAAGAAGCGTAAATTCCGTTCTTAACTGCCGGGATGTCACGTACCACCAGGTTGTATCCCAGTATGGCTGAGCCGGTATCGGAGCGCCGGTATCATCCGTGGCCGTCAGGTTGGCCAGGTCGTATTCCCCGTTAAAATATCCGATAAAATAATTTTCCTGGCTGTCACCGCTTAACGTATGATTCTTAAACCTGGTAAAACTGGAGAACTTCAACTTGTCACTGATGTCGGTTTCATATTTTGCATATATAAATGTATTTTCCGGTACCCATCTGCCGTTATTATCCGGGCCTGATTCAAAATCATCACGATACCAGGCGCCATACCCTTCATTTCTCCGCCATGTTTGAAAACCAAATGTAAAATCATTAACAAAAAGTTTGCCGTTGACCAGCCAGTCATTCGTATCATTGCTGTAATGCGGCTTTTTGCCGTTGGTTGCCGCCACGCCGGTATAATATCCCTGTTCATCCAGGGCCATGGCGGAATCGATCAAACCGGCATCGCCCGTGCCCAGCTTTGAGCCATAATAATCCCTGCCGTAAGCCGAAAGATCATAGTCAAAATCCGGATAATGCGACAAATCCATTTCGTCGGATTTGTAAATTCTGCCGGTCAGTGTAAATGAAATTGATTTTTCCTTTCCGGCGACGGTTATATCCGTGAAGGCCGTATTCCATGACCCGTACGTCACCTGCGATACAATTCCGAAATTACTGTTTTTATTAATAATATCCGCAGGGTCTTTTGTAATGATATTGATGACGCCCGCAAAGGCATTGGCCCCATATATTGTCGAGGCAGGGCCATATACCACTTCAACCCTTTTAATGTTTGTGATGGGATATTGTCGTGAAATCCATGCCGTGCCTTTCCATAAATCGTTTTCCTCGACACCGTCGATGAGTAAAAGTGTCCGGTCGGTATTATTGGACCGATAGCCGCGCTGATAAATCTGTGAATATACCGTGCCGTTCCCACGGGAAATATCAAACCCGGGCAGGTCATGCAGCATCTGCTCCAAATCCGTATATCCCCTTCGCCGGATGACTTCCTCGGAAAGAACGATGACAGTTGCCGGCGCCTCTTTAATTTTCTCACTTTTTTTTGATGCCGATACGATTTCTATATCCATCAGCTCTTCAAGGGACATATCTAAAAGATTATCATATTGGGAGGCTTGAGCGGACAACGGCAAAGAAAAAAACAACAAAAGGGGAAAACAACGCAGAACGAATTTCATTGCCGGGCTTAAAGATTTCATCACTCCTCCTTGCAATGTACATGCGTACGTTTTGGAATGGAGCTTTGGCGCTTGGAAATCAATTCGACTCTAAACCATATAACGCCACATTTCATTGGTTAAGGCAACAAATTCCTCAACAGACAATGTCTCGGCCCTGCGGGCGCCGTCTATCCCCGCAGTGGCAAGGGCGGCATCAATGGCCTTTGCGTCAATGGACAGATTCCCGCCGGCAAGGCTGTTTTTAAGGGTCTTGCGCCTTTGGCCGAAGGCCGCCTTTATGATTTCCGAAAAAACGGCCTCATCATAAACAGGCTGCTCTCTTTCCGGCGTAAAGCGGATCTCAACCACTTCCGAGTCAACACGGGGGCTGGGATAAAAGAGATTCGCGCCCACTGCGGCAAGTTTTGCGACATCCGCGCAATAGCCGAGTCTTACCGAAAGCCGGCCATAGTCTTTAGTTCCGGGGCAGGCTGATACCCTGCGGGCCATTTCCTTCTGGAGCATGAATATGCAACGGGAAACCATGGCCCTATGATCAATCATACTCAAAAGAACCATGGACGATATATTGTAAGGCAGGTTGCCGAAAACCAGAAGCGGGCGACCGGCTTTCTCCGTTATCAGCGCAAGGTCTACGTTAAGGATATCTTCATTGATCAGGGTTACGTTTTCAAGGCCCTCCATGGAAAGGCCGCCCCTTAAAAACCCCATGAGGTCGCGATCTTTTTCAACTGCGAAAACATGGGAGGCCGACCGTGCAAGGGGCATGGTCAGCGCACCCAGGCCCGGGCCGATCTCAAGTACCACATCATCTTCGTGCACCTGGGCTTTTCTTACAATCATCTCGGCGGTGGAAGGATCTCGCAGAAAGTTCTGCCCCATGTGTTTCTTGGGATAAAGGTTCCCGGCAAGAAGGATCGACTTCGGCGAGGGCATTAAATACGCCTGCGTCGACCGCGCGCGGCCTGTCTTTTAGCGTGCACCGCAGCTGCAATCCTCCGGGTCGCAAAATATGTGATAAATCCCGAGACGATCCCCAGGACAATGCCGCCGACCATCATCACAAGGGTTACATCCCAGCCAAGCTTCAAAAGCACGGTAATCGATTTATACTTGGCATCAAACGGGATTGATCTGCCGAGGAGCATGCATCCCATCTTGAATTCAACGTAATAAAAAACCGGAATAGTAACCGGATTGCTCGCCCAGACCCCGATGGCGGCGGCGGACTTGCTTCCCCGGAGAATAAAGGCGATCGCAATGCCGAGAACCATTTGAAACGGGATGGTAGGGGTGAAACTTACAAATATCCCAATGGCCATGCCGAGCGCAATATAGTGGGGATTGCCGTTTAATTCTTTGAAGTGTTTAATAAAAAGATACAATCGCGCACGTACTAAATCGGTAAAATTACGGGCCGGTTCACGATCGCCTTTTAACGCATCATCCCTTTTCCCTATGACCCACGCATCGATAACCGAAAAGGCCCATAATACGATCATGACCAGCATCACGAAATTTAACAACAGACTTTCAGAGCCGGATATTGAACGGTGCACAACGTCTGTTATGGCGGAAACGTTCATATCGCCACCCTGAACCAGTATCTGATCCACAACGGCCCGGGCGTGCTCCGTAACACGGGCAACGATGACCACAATTCCGGCCAGGACAGTCGCAATGATGGCAAACCCCCTGCCCCGGCGGCCCAGTGCAACCTGTCCCGTCCCGGGAAAAACCAGCCCCGACATCAATGCGCCTTTCAAGCTTTTGTTCATATTTTCATGAATCCGTATTGGGGAATTGTGTGTATGCATGGAGCATTTACAGTTTGATTTATTACATATCCGGCATGCAAATCAAGCCATTTCTCTATGAAACCAGATAAGCGCGAACAATGCGGCAAAAGGCTATTCATCCATTGACCGCGTCCTGCCATACTGGTATACGTTGCCTGCAAGAAAGGATTACACCCGAACCGTCACGGAATATGTGCCCAACCTATTAAAATAACTGGAGACTCCGGATGAACAATATCGAAAAAATAAAAGACGGGCGGAACCCCGGCCTTTGCGAGGGCGACACCCTGTCCGGTTACAAAATCAAGAAAATCCTGGCGCTGACCGAGATAGATGCCATCTATTACGAACTGGAACATATACAAACCTGCGCCCGGCATATCCACATCAGCCGGGATGATCATGAAAACGCATTTGCGGTGGCGTTTAAAACCGTACCTTCAGACAATACCGGTGTTGCCCACATTCTCGAACACACGGTTTTATGCGGATCCGAAAAATACCCGGTGCGAGACCCCTTCTTTTCAATGATCAAGCGGAGCTTAAACACGTTCATGAACGCGCTCACCGCATCCGACTGGACCATGTATCCGTACGCCACCCAGAATAAAAAGGACTATTACAACCTGATGTCGGTCTATCTCGACGCCGTCTTTTTCCCGCGCCTCGATCCTTTGAGCTTCAAACAGGAAGGACACAGGATAGAGCCGGAGCACAACCCTGAGACAAAAGACCCAAAAAAAGAACGGCTTGTTTTCAAGGGTGTGGTTTATAACGAAATGAAAGGGGCCATGTCCTCCCCGGACCAGGTAATGGTCCGGTCCATCTTAAACGCCGTGTACCCGGACACCACCTACGGATTTAATTCAGGAGGAGAGCCGGCTGCAATTCCCGACCTGACCCATGCGGATCTCGTTAAATTCCACGGCCGGCACTACCACCCGAGCAACGGCTATTTCTATACTTACGGCTCGCTCCCCCTTGTCGGGCACCTCGAATTTATCAAAAACAACTTTCTTGACCGCTTCTTTCGCATATCGCCCGAAACAGACGTGGCATCACAACCCAGATGGGATGCGCCGAAACAAGCGACATACCATTATCCTCTTTCCCCGGGAGAAAGCATTTCCAAAAAAAGTCAGGTCTGCCTGGCATGGCTTGCTTCAGACATCCGTGACACATTTGAAATCCTCACCCTCTCCGTACTGGACCAGGTCCTGCTGGCAAACCCCGGCTCACCGTTAAGAAAGGCCCTCATGGATTCAGGGCTCGGGAGCACCCTTTCAGACGGCACCGGTTATGATTCGGAAAACAAGGACACCCTCTTTACCTGCGGCCTTAAAGACGTTGATGACAACGACGCGGAGGCAGTCGAAAAAATCATCATGAAAACACTTGAAGGCCTGTGTAAAAACGGGATTGAAAGAAGGCTGGTCGATTCGGCCCTGCACCAGATTGAATTTCACAGGAAAGAGGTCTCCAACTCCCCCTACCCTTACGGCTTAAAACTCATGCTCCGCTTCTGCGGGGACTGGCTCCACGATGGAGATCCGGCGGTTGTCCTTAAATTCGATGCCCTTGTGGAGCGCTTCCTCGCCGAACTCGATACCGGGCTCCTTGAAAAAACCATTAAAAAATACTTTCTTAACAACAGCCACAGGGTACGCATTACGCTTTCTCCCGATCCCGGGCTGGCGCAAAAAACAATGGAGATGGAAAAAACCAGGCTTAAGAAAATCCAGGGCAGCCTCACCCCGAACGACTATGAAAAGATCGTAAAAGACGCCATGGAACTTGCCCGTCGCCAGGAGGAAAATGAAGACGCATCCTGTCTGCCTACACTTGAGATAAACGATATCCCGTCCGAAATAAATATTGTAGGCCCCCCTGAAACCGGAAACGACCCGGCCATGGACGTTTATATTCAGCCGACTTCCGGGATTTTATATTTTACGGCCGCTGCGGGCATCCCGGCCGTGCCCGGAGATTTACTTCCAATGCTGCCGTTTTTCTGCCACGCCATGACCAGGACCGGCACCGCTGTTTACGATTATGTCGAGCTTGCCCGGCTCATGGACGAGCATACCGGGGGCATGGGCTTTTCGGTTTCCGCCGGAACCCGTTTTGCCGATCCTGTCGGCGAATGTCTGCCGATGATCACGTTTTCAGGCAAATGCCTTTCACGCAAAATCCATGACATGTTTACAATCTTTAATACGCTTCTTACGGAAAGCAGATTCACCGATTTAGACCGGCTGAAAACAATACTGCTTGAAACAAAATCCGACATGGAGTCGGCTGTTGTGGCAAACGGCCACAGGCTGGCTCTTTCCCTTGCGGCCAGAAACTTCTCCAAATCAAACACTCTAAACGAGATATGGCACGGCGTACACCAGATCCGGCTGTTAAAAGACCTGTGCCGTGACCTGACAAGAGAAAAACTGGAAGAAATAGCGGACAGGCTTCGCAGGATTGCTTCGGCGGTTTTTAACGGCAACAATATCCGCTGCGCCCTGATCGGAGAGGAAAAGTACATGACAACGGCACGGAAATCGGTTGTGGACATGTTTCACCGGCTCGATGTCTCCGATAAATACGGATTTGCCGCACCAAAAATAAAAATGGACGAAACACTTCCCCGTGAGGGATGGGCCACGTCCACGGCGGTTTCGTTTGTAGGGCGCGCCGTCCGGTCGGTACGGCTCGACCACCCGGATGCGCCAGTGCTCGCGGTTGCGGCAAAAATGATAAAATCGCTTTTCCTTCACAGGGAAATCCGTGAAAAAGGAGGGGCATACGGCGGATTTTCCATGTATCAGCCGGACAGCGGCCTCTTTTTTTTCGGTTCCTACCGCGACCCGCACATCCTAAACACGCTGTCCACATTTGACGCGGCGCCTACGTTTCTGGGATCAGGCGGGTTCACGGACGAAGATGTAAAGGAGGCCATACTCCAGGCATGCGCGGAGATTGACAGGCCCGACACCCCCGGCCCTGCCGCCACAAAGGCGTTTTACAGAAACCTTGCCGGCCTTGACGACGATATGCGAAAAAAATTCAAGGAAGGCCTGCTGTCAGTCAGAAAAGATGATATTGTCGCAGCCTCAAAAACATATCTCGAAGAAAATACAGGCGGGGTTGTGGTGATATCCAGCGAAGAAAAACTCAAGGATGCAAACCAGCGGATGGCGGGGGAGGGGCTTGATATCCACAGCATTTAAAGCTGTTAGCTGTTAGCTGTTAGCTAATGGCTAATGGCTAATGGCTAATGGCTAATGGCTAATGGCTAATGGCTAATGGCTAATGGCTAATGGCTAATGGCTGAGG
>JAADHK010000118.1 GCA_013151835.1 Deltaproteobacteria bacterium | reverse complement strand
ATGGTATGCCTGCCCAACTCTCCATAAAGCGAAAGGATATCCAATGCCTTTTCCCTGAGTTGCGCAACATGACGCTCAACGGTCTTTACGTCTCCCCGGGCGACAGGCCCGGTCAGGGCGCCAATAGTTCCGGAGTCTTCGATGTTGGCAAGGGTTCCGAAGACCAGCGGCTTTAAGATGGAAAATGCCTGTGTTTGTTCTACTCCGGCCTGAGTCATCAAGGATATGGCTGCATCCATTAAAGCCACAAGATAGTTGGATGCCAATACTGCGGCAGAATGATACAATATTTTGCCGTCCGTCCTTATTTCAAACGGGACGGCGCCCAGGTCTTTTACAATGGTTTTCGCGGTTTCAACCCCGCCCGCCGTACCTTCCACCGCCATCATGATCCCGGAAAACGGATTGCCATCCATATTGCTTGACGCAAAACTCTGGAGCGGATGCATGGCCCCCGTGACGGCCCCCAAAGATTTCAAGCAGTCAAGCTCGGTTGACGGGAGCGCGCCGCTGCAATGCAGAATGACGGTGCCCTTTTGTATGCCACCCTGTTTTGCGAGGTTTTCCGCCGCATCCCCTATTACCGAGTCCGGGGTGGTGATAAAGATGATACCGGCATCAGCCACAGCCTCTTTTTCGTGGTCGAACGCCTTTTTCCCGGCCCCGGCAAGCATGGCGGCCCTGCGGGCCGAAGCAATGCTCCTGCTGTAAAATCCGCCGGGCGGATACCCGGCATCTGCAAGGTGCCTTGCCAGGGCGCATCCCACGCGCCCGCATCCTATGATTGAAAATCCTGGCTTCATAGTGCTTCTCTTCCGGCCGTTGTCAGCCTTATCTTCCCGTCTGCGTCAATACATTACGAGACGCCATCCCTGCTTTCTTAATAAATTACCATTGTCCCTGCATGCCTGTCAACCGGGCAAATCGAGCGGCCGTTCTATTTTTATTGACAGAAACAGACCGCAAGGAATATCATTCGCAAAGGCTTTACAAAAAATAATATAAATTTATCCGTTTAATTTATTCATGGGATAAATAAATGCCGGAAAATATCATCATCATATGCGAACAGGATGAAACGGGCATCCGGCCCGTCACATCCGATGTCATAGCCTTTGGGGGCCTGCTTTCAAAAATCACCGGCCTGCCCACGGCAGCGCTTGTGATCAATTCCGGCTTGCCGGAACCCGACGGCTGTGACCGGGTTATCAGGGTGACGGTTTCAGGCCGGCCTGATTTCAGTCCTGAAATGTATATCTCGGTCCTCTCGGATATTTTACCACAACTTGACCCGGCCTATATATGTATCGCCCACACCATGACGGGAATCGATTTTGCCCCAGGGCTTGCAGCCCGGTTCAATGGAGCGTGTATAACCGGGATCGAAAATGCCGGGGAAGATGATAAAGGTCCCTGGTTTGGCCGGCAGGTCCTTTCAGGCAAAAAAATCGCGCGCATACGGGCACTGAAATTGCCGGCGTTTCTCACCGTGAGCGCAGGTGAGTTTTCCGAAAAAGCGGCTGTAAAAAAACCGCCGGGGCCTGCAATTGAGCTTACCTCCGAATACCTGCCCGTTTTTTCTGATTTTATCGAAAAAATCGAAGCGCCGGCCCCGGCGGCCTCATTAATGGATGCGGAATCTATAATTGCTGCGGGAAATGGTATCGGCAAACAGGAAAACCTGTCTCTTATAAATGAGCTTGCCGCGCTCTTTGCGCGATCAGCGGTTGCGGGCTCCCGGCCCGTATGCGACCGGGGATGGCTGGCCTATAACCGTCAGGTGGGAGAAACAGGCGCGACCGTGAGGCCCAGGCTCTACCTTGCATGCGGCATTTCAGGCTCGTCACAGCACATTGCCGGCATGCGCGGATCGGAATTTGTCGTGGCAATAAACACGGATGCAAAGGCGCCCATATGCCGGGCCGCCGATATTTGCGTGATTGAAGATTTAAATGTCTTTGTGCCTGAACTTATCCGTGCGCTAAAGGAACAGGCTTGATAGCGAAGAGAAGATATGCTACACGGATCATCACCCATTAATTCAACTTCTAAACCCGTGAAATATCCCCGGTGGATAAAAATATGTCCGACAATCAAATAATTGACGACCTTGAAAACAGAATCAACGAGATCACAAAACAAAGGGACCAGGCCCTTACCGAGCTTGAACACTTCAGGGAACTCGAAAAAAAGTTAAATATGCTGTTCAAGCATGTCCCGGACGTGGTCTGGATCGTATCGCTTACGGATATGAGCACGGTTTTCATCACGAGTTCAATCTACAACATGATCGGATACACGCCGGAGGAAATCAGTCACATCCCACATAAAAAACTGATTACAGAAGAATCCTATGACCACATCGCCACCTATTTAAACAATGTCCTTGCGCGGGTGGAAAAGGGGCTTGAAAGCCCCACGGCCGTGCACAGGCTGACCATTGATTACAGGCATAAAAACGGCTCCATTGTTCCCGCCGAAATCATTGCCAGGGGCTATATCGGCGAAAACGGCCGCCTGGTCCAGGTCATAGGCATATCCAAGGATATCTCGCAGCGCCAGAAGGCCGAGCGTTTTCTTGAAATAAGTGAAGCCCGGTACAAAAATATTGTCGAAACTTCGCCCAACGCGATTTATATCACATCCTTTGACGGCCGGTTCGTGGATGCGAATCCGGCTGCGGTTTCCCTGTTCGGATGCAAATCCAGAGCGGAATTATCAGAGCATCTCATCACCGAGTTTTATGAAAACCCCGAACAGAGAACCGCCTTCCAGGATGAAATGCGACACAACAGCTTTGTGAAGGACTATCCCGTAAAATTCAAGAAACTTGACGGAACAATCATGGATTGCGGCCTGACATCTATTTTGAGACGGTCCGATGATGGACAGGTTATCGGCTATCAAGGGATCATCCGTGACATGACCGAGGAAAACCGTCTCAGATCACAGCTGGTTCAGGCCCAGAAAATGGAGGCGATTGCAACCCTTGCCGGTGGCATTGCACATAACTTCAACAATATCCTGATGACGATACAGGGCAATACCTCCCTTTTGCTCATGAAAACCGATCCGGCGGATCCCGCATTCCGGAAGCTTGAAAAGATAGAAGAGTATATCCGGTACGGCTCGGAACTCAGCAACCAGCTCCTGGGCTTTTTCAGGGGGGGGACGACAAAAAAGAGTTCAACAAATATCAACAGGCTGCTTGCAAACAGCGTCAAAATGTTTTCGCGCTCCAGAAAAGAAGTCGACATCAAGACCATGTTCGCCAAAAACGCCTGGCCCGTTATCGTGGATAAGGGCCAGATCGAGCAGATAATGATGAACCTGTTTGTAAATGCACGGCAGGCAATGCCAGACGGAGGCCAGATAGTCGTTCAGACACAGAATTTGGCAATCACCCATGCGCAGGCAACCGCCATGGATATCCCCTGCTGCAATTATCTGAAAATATCCGTGGCCGATACGGGAACCGGCATGGACAGGAAAACGGCTGAAAAAATATTCGACCCGTTCTTTACCACTAAAAAACCGGGGGAAGGGACGGGGCTCGGGCTTTCAACCGCTTACGGAATAATAAAAAATCACGGCGGCCATATTGATGTATACAGCGAGCCGGGCAAGGGGACAATCTTTCATATCCTCCTCCCGGCCTCCGAAAATACGCCCGAGAAAGCAAAGAGAAAAGCCCCCGACCGGCTGCTTACCGGTACAGAAACAATCTTGATTATCGATGACGAGGAAATCATCCGGGAAACCGGGTGCGGCATGCTCGAGGAGCTGGGCTACAAGGTCATGCCCGCCGAAAGCGGGGACCGTGGCCTTGCAATCCTGTCGGAAGAAAAAGAGAATATAGACCTTGTGATATTAGACATGATCATGCCGGAAATGAACGGAACCCGGACATATGAACATATCAGGGCGCTGACCCCGGGCATGAAGGTATTGCTTTCCTCCGGCTATCCGAAAAACGGCCAGGCAGCTGAAATTCTTGCCGCCGGATGCAATGGTTTTATCCAGAAGCCGTTCAATTTGAGCGAACTGTCCGTTAAAGTGCGGGAGATGATCGAAAGTGCTTAAAGGCCCCGCCCTTATGGTCAACTTTTTTGGGAAACGGGCGGGGATAAACCCCGCCCCTACGACAACCGAGGCAATTTGCACGGTGTCGCAGATCCGGACATCCATATTGTGCCGGGGAAATATTTTGTCGCGCATCAACATCGACACCCCTTGCAGGGGCGGGGTTTATCCCCGCACGTGTTGAAAATAAGCGTATAGGGTCGGCCACTGTGCCGACTTTTTACGAATCCGACAGCATTATTATGATATCCGCCACAGTGGCCCCCTTGCCTTCCTCGTGGACGAATAATGGGTTGATATCGAGTTCCTTTATTTCCGGATAATCGGTTACAAGGGCGGACAAGCCCACTAGGAGATGTTCGATCTTCTCAATATCCGCAACCGGCTTCCCCCTGTATCCGTTAAGCATCTCAAACCCCTTGATGCTCCTGATCATCCGCCTGGCATTGTTTCGTCCTATGGGAGCCAGGCGGAATGTGACATTTTTGAAAAGCTCCACGTAAATCCCGCCGAACCCGAACATCAATAAATGCCCGAATCCGGGGTAGCGACTCACGCCCAGGATAACCTCAAGCCCGGGATCGGCCATCTTCTGAACCAGCACCCCGGTAATCTCGGCATCGGATTTGTAGGCACGGGAATTTTCGATGATACGCTCAAAGGCATTGGCCACCGATTCCCTGTCCTTGAGTCCGACCTTAACAGCCCCGGCATCCGACTTATGAAGAATCTGCGGGGATACGATCTTTAATACAACCGGATACCCCATCTTGTCGGCCATGTCACCAGCCGCAGCCGCGCTTTGCGCAACGCCCATGGGCGGCACGTCGAACCCGTAACATTTCAAGAGTTCACTCCCGTCATGCTCCCCCAATACCGTCTTTCCGGCATCTTTTGCCTCAGCCATGATCCTTGCCGCCTTCTCACGATCGAATTCAAGGTTTAACTGGGGCAGAATCAGTCGGTTCAGCCAGCGCCGGGCATCGTATAGCCGTCCCAGGGCACGGGCAGCGTTTTCCGGAAATGCATAAACCGGGACGCAATTTTTACGCAGATGTTCAACCCCGGCAGACACGTCAACAACACCCATGAAACAGCAGACAATCGGCTTGCCGGTCTTTTCATAGGTGGCGACGATGGCCTCGGCGGTCCCGATTGCGTCGGTCATGGACTGCGGCGTAAGTATCATCAAAACCCCGTCAACGCCTTCATCCTTTATGACGGTTTCAAGCGCATGTTCATACCTTTCGCGCGTGGCATCCCCTATGACATCCACGGGATTGTTGAAGTTTGCGGTGGGAGGCAGGTATTCGTGAAGGAGCCTGTCGGTCTCTTCGGAAAATTTCGCAAGTACAAGGCCGGACATTTCGGTCATGTCGGTGGCAATAATCCCCGGCCCCCCTGCGTTTGTAATAATTGCCACACTATTTCCGGCGGGAATCCTGTTTGCGGCAAAGGCGGACGCAAAATCGAAAAGGTCGTCAACCGTGTCCACCCGCATAATCCCGGCCTCGTGAAATATGGCGTTATAAACCGCGTCCGATCCGGCAAGAGAACCGGTATGGGAGGCTGCGGCAGCGGCTCCGGCCGTGGTCTTGCCTGACTTTATCACCAGGATCGGGGTGGGCTTTTCACCCGATGTAATCTCCCTTGCCTCCTCGATAAAACCGGGCCGCAGCCTGAGTTCTTCCATGTAAATCATGATAACGTCTGTTTCCGGGTCCTTGTGATAATACCTGAGCAGGTCGAGTTCGTCCACGTCGGCCTTGTTTCCAATTGATATGAACTTGGAAAACCCGAATCCACGCTCGGCGGCGAAATCAAGCACGGAGGTACACAGCGCGCCGCTTTGTGATATAAAAGAAATATTCCCTTTTTCAGGGATATGAGTTGAAAAACTGGCGTTTAACCTCACCTCGGCGCTCGGGTTTATGACCCCGAGGCAGTTGGGCCCGACGAGCCTTACCCCCGCCTCGCGGCAAATTTCCGCAATTTGAGACTCTATCTTAGCGCCCTCTCCACCGACCTCCTTGAATCCGGCCGAGACGATGACAATCCCCTTGACCCCCTTGTCCACACAGTCCTGCACGGTTGCGGCGGCGATTTTCGGTGGGAGAATTATCATGGCCAGGTCGATCTTATCTGGAATATCTAAAACAGACGGATAGCATCGGACGCACAGGATCGATCTGGCCTTTGGATTGACGGGATAGATCGTCCCCTTGAATTCGCCTCTTAACAGGTTTTTGAATATATCATGCCCGACCTTTCCCGGGGTGGATGACGCACCCACCACAGCGACAGTCTTGGGACAGAATATGGCGTCAAGCTTATCCATCCTTATCTCTCCTTCTCATCTTACTTTTAAGATCCGTATCTTTCATGTCCATCACCAAACTGTAAATCCTATTTTTCGGCACATCATATATTTTAGAAAACCGTTTTGCAATATCAGAAGCTCCAAATTTCCCGCCTTTAAGCTCATCTTTAATCCCGGCCAGGATCTCAGGCGTAATTTCCCCGCTTTTCTTTTCCGCGCCTGAAACAAGAAGCGTAATCTCGCCCTTAATCGAATCGCGTCCTGCCAATTCGCGTATAACATCCGATATTCGGCCGCGGATAAATTCCTCGTGCAGCTTTGTCATCTCGCGCGCCACCACGACCCGCCGGTCTCCCATGATTTCAAAAATTTCCCCTAAAAAGGCGACTATCCTTCGGGCTGATTCATAGAATATAAGGGTTTCGATTCGTTCTGCCGCATTGTTAAGCATCTCTTTGCGCTTTGATTTTTTTTTGGGCGAAAACCCCAAAAAACAAAATTGGTCGGACGGTAGTCCCGAAGCGCAAAGTGCGGCCACAGCGGCGGACGCGCCCGGCACCGGCACAACTTTGACACCCTGTTTAAGGGCTGCCGTCATAACCCGGAAGCCGGGGTCCGAAACCGACGGGGTGCCCGCATCCGAAACAAGGGCGACTGAATCTCCCGCCAGAAGACGAACTGCGATGGTTTGGGCGCACCTTTCCTCGTTGTGCTCGTGGCAGGAGGTCATGGGCGTATGGATATCAAACGCAGAAAGGAGGCGGGCCGTGTTCCGGGTATCTTCTGCGGCGATAAGAGAAACCGCCTTCAGGATTTCAACTCCCCTGAAGGTCATGTCGGAAAGATTTCCGATGGGGGTTGACACCACATATAGTGTTCCAGGGGCAAAAGCCTGCTTACAAGGCGGATTCAAAGGCATTTTCTATCAGCTCAATGGCGGGGGTCTTGCCTTGAAAAAGGATGCCCATGACGTCAAAACGGGCGGAAACATCCGTCAAACTGTGTTTCTTAAGATAATAGAGGGCGGATCTCGTGATTTTTTCCTGCTTGCGCCGACCGACCGCCTCAACCGGTAGCCCGAACCGATCTGAATGCCTTGATTTAACCTCTACAAAGACAATGGTTTCG
The DNA here is from genome assembly GCA_013151835.1 of Deltaproteobacteria bacterium. GTDB lineage: Bacteria > Desulfobacterota > Desulfobacteria > Desulfobacterales > Desulfosalsimonadaceae > JAADHK01. The sequence goes on along the minus strand of JAADHK010000118.1, from coordinate 37,934 downwards.
CAGTGCTTTGCTATGATGTCGATTTCACCAAAAGGGGTCCGGCAATTGGCCTCGATAATCGAATACCCTTTTTTCTTCAGAAACTCCGCAGCTATGATTTCCCCCTGGCGGCCGAAGCGTTGATCCTGGTTCAACATACACTTTCTCCCTCAATCCGAGGTAAAAAGACAACGCTGTTCATCTTTGATGGCGTCGTAAAAAGTCCCATCTACTGCGTTGTAGCGGGTCGCGAAATGCTCGGAATACTATATGTATGCCTCCGCCTCCGCTTTCACGACACCACTACGCCTTGTATATGGAACTTTCTGCTTAGCCATCTTTACCGGGTTGTCTGACTTTTTACGAGTGCATCATCTTTAAGCACTCCTGAAAAACTCCGCCTGTGGATGAGACACGGCCCGAAACAGGCAATGGCCTCTTTATGCGCCTTGGTTGGATACCCCTTGTGTCTGTGAAATCCATATTCAGGGTAATCCATGCCGTATCCTTCCATGATCCTGTCCCGTGTCACCTTGGCGACAATGGAGGCGGCCGAGATTGAAATGCTTGCGGAATCGCCCCTGACAATGGCCTGCTGTGGAAGCTTGGAAGAGATTGTAAACAGACCGTCGATAAGAAGAAAATCAGGGATCGGAGACAAATTCCTGACGGCGATTGACATGGCCGCAAGGGAGGCTTTGAGTATATTGATCCGGTCGATCTCGGCCGGATCGACAATGCCTATGCCCACGGATTCGGCATGAGAATAGATATCATCATAGAGACGGTCACGAGTACGGGGACTCAGGCGCTTGGAATCCGTAACACCGGAAATCTCAAAGTCTATCGGCAGAACGACCGCAGCAGCCACCACCGGCCCGGCCAGAGGTCCGCGGCCTGCCTCGTCTATTCCGGCAACCCGTGTATGCCCCTGCCTTCGGGCGGCATTTTCATAATGCCATACGTTTATGCCCATGCCGGTGTCCCAAATTATAAAAGAGGATTATAAAAAACAATGAAAAAACTCGGCCTTAAGGGCTCGTCAAAAATTACTTCCGGCGGAGCTTCATCCGAACAGCCTTCTCCTTAAGATTCCGAATGTAAAAAATCTTTGACTGCCGTACCCGCCCTTTTTCAACGATCTCTATCTTGTGTATGGACGGCGAATGGGTAGGGAAAATCCTTTCCACGCCTATGCCGTAGGAGACCTTGCGTACTGTGAAACTGGCGTTTACAGTACCGCGCTTGCGTGCGATCACGATACCCTGAAAGACCTGGGTTCTCTCTTTCTCGCCTTCGTGAATGCGGACGTGGACCCTTACGGTGTCTCCGGGTTCGAAATCCGGTAAATCCATTCTCAATTGTTCAAGTTCAATCTGTTTTATTGTATTCATCTTATCCTCGCATATCTGTATTCTATTGATGACGTCGTTAAAAACCCAAACTATTACCGTCCCAGCACCCTGTCCAAAATAATCGAAGCCGCAGACCTGACCGACAGGTGATTGTAACCGGCCTTTCCAGAAATCGGTTCGAGTAAAAAATCCGCAGACTCAATGACTTCATCGGCAAGACCCCATGCCGTACCGAAAAGCAGAAGCCATGGCCGTTCTTCTTTTGCCAGATTTTGGCGAAAATCGTCAAAACTTAAGGTCGCCCGGCAATCCGCCGCCGTTGTCGCAACCAGCAAAGGCGCCTTACCGGTTTCCTTTCTGATATCACCGATAACCGCGTCCAGGTCCGATTTTACCGCTGTCATGGAGAGGGCTTCTTTTCTGTCCCGGTTATATACGGACCCCGCACCGGTTTCCCAATGGCGAAGTATCTGCCCCACCAGTACCCGCTGATCGTAAAGGGGGGTTACAACGTAAAACCCTTGCGCGCCGTATGTCCGGCCCGCCCTCGCAATATCGTGAATATCCAGGTTTGTCACGGCCGAAGCGATCGTCTCGTTATTACGGTTCTTCACCGGATAATGTATCAGCGCGAGATAGAGCATCCCCTCCCTGATGCCCGCTGTCCTGACCGGATACGAGTCGTTCAATATTGTCGCACCATTTCTTTAAAATCGCCTTTTCCCGGCTGCTTAAGGCCTTTTTTTCAAGCAGGTCAGGGCGTTTTAAAAAAGTCCTGACAAGAGCCGATTCGAGCCGCCATTCATCAATCTTCGCGTGATTTCCGGACAAAAGCACATCCGGAACAGCCCCGGCCCGAAAAATCTGCGGTCTTGTATAATGTGCATGTTCGAGAAGACCGTTTGAAAAAGAATCAGCAGTTGCTGACTCATCACTTCCAAGTACGCCGGGAATCAAACGTATAACAGCGTCAATAACAACCATGGCGGCGATTTCTCCGCCAGTAAGCACATAATCACCGATGGAAATCTCGTCGTCTATGTAATCGGACCTTATCCGTTCGTCAACCCCTTCATAGCGCCCGCACACAAAAACAAGGCCGCTCTCTTTCGCCAATTTCCCTGCCGTATCCTGATCAAAGGGCCGGCCCTGGGGGGTCAGGAGTATGACTTTGGCCCGGCCGTCCTTCTTTCGGGCAGCATTGATTGATCCTGCAAGAGGTTCCGGCATCATAACCATGCCCGCCCCGCCGCCGTACGGCCGGTCATCGGTCTGGCGGTGCTTTCCTGCGGCGTAATCCCGTATATTTACCGGCGAAACCCTGATCCGGCCGGATTTAATCGCCCTGCTCACGATTCCGTACGCAAGAAACGAATCAAACATGTCCGGAAAGATTGTGAGAACCTCTATGTTCATAGGCTCATAACCCTTCCGGCAGATCAACGCGGATAATCCCGGCATCGGCATCTATTTCCATCACAACCGATGGGATCGCGGGCACCAGGGTTTCACGGCCTTCGTCCATGACCACCAGAACATCGTTCGCACCGGTTTCGATAATAGAGTCGACATGGCCGATCCGCCCGCCTGCCGTGGTGTACACGTCAAGCCCTATGAGATCGCACCAGTACCAGGTATCGGGATCGGTTTCCGGCAAACAGGAACGTGGGATGTAAATTTTTGCGCCGGACAGAGCCTCGGCCCCTTCACGATCGTCAACCCCTTCCATCCAGAGCCGCACGATGTTCTTATAGCCTTGGGCGCGCGTCACGCAGAATTTGCGCTCATCGGTTCCAAACCGCTTTATCGTGAGTGATGCCCCGGATTCAAACAGCTCGGCGGATTGAGTATACGGATGAACCTTAAGGCCTCCCCTGAGCCCGAAGGCGCCGACGACCTTACCGATACAGACAAACAAATCCTTGTCCGTCACGTCAGTCTTCAACGATTTCGAGAACCGTCCGTTTCTTCAGCTTGGCGGAAGAGGCGTTTAAAATGGTCCGCATGGCGCGGGCGGTCCGGCCCTGCTTGCCGATCACCTTCCCAAGATCCTCCTTGGCGACCTTGAGTTCCAGCACGGTGGACTGGTCTCCCTCCACCTCCGTCACCTCCACCTCATCGGGATTGTCAACAAGCGCCTTGGCAATGTAAGTGATCAGCTCCTTCATCGGTTCCTCCCTGCATGGCTGCTGGAATTAGAATGTATGGCTCAGGCCGCTGCCGTTGCCTCTTGCGGATCGGACGCCTTATGTAAACTATCTTCTTTCAAAAGGCTTCTGACCGTATCGGTGGCAATGGCGCCCTGGTCGAGCCAGTACGCAATCCGGTCGTTCTTGAACGTGACGGCAACGGGCTCGGTCATCGGATCATAGGTGCCGACAATCTCGATAAAACGGCCGTCCCGCGAATATTGCGAATCCGCCACAACGATACGGTAAAAAGGTTTCTTTTTTGCGCCGTGTCTGGCCAATCTGATTTTTACTGCCATAAAAATTCATTCTCCTTTAACTGTCATAATCGCCCACCCGCAAAAACCGCAGGTAGGCCTGCAACCACTAAAATATATGATATTTTTTTGCAAAGCCGTCAAAAAGGCATCATGGAACGGGGCATGCCCCGCATCATCCCCCCGCCCTTGTTTATCTTTTTGAGCATCTTCAACACCTGGGTATAATTTTTCAAAAGCCTGTTCACCTCCGAGACGTTCGTCCCGCTGCCCCTGGCGATCCGTTTCCTGCGGCTGCCATTTATGATATGATGATTACTCCGTTCACCGGCCGTCATGGAATTGATGATGGCCTCTATCCTGACTAATTCCCGGTCGTCGACGTCCAGTTTTCCGAGTTGCTTGATCTTGTTAACCCCGGGGATCATTTTGACAAGATCGGACAATGATCCCATCTTCCTGACCTGGGCCATCTGGTCCCTGAAATCCTCCAGGGTAAACTTATTTTTCCTTAACTTTTTTTCAAGCTCGGCGGCCTTTTTTTCATCCACCACTCCCTGGGCCTTCTCGATAAGGGTAAGAATATCCCCCATGTCGAGAATCCTTGACGCCATCCGGTCCGGATAAAAGGCCTCCAGGGCGTTTGCTTTCTCTCCTACACCCACAAACTTGATCGGTTTTCCCGTGACCGCACGGATTGACAGGGCTGCGCCGCCACGCGCATCGCCGTCCATCTTGGTTAAAATCACACCCCCGATATCAAGTTCTTTGTCAAACGAAGACGCTATGTTGACGGCATCCTGTCCGGTCATGGCATCGGCCACCAGCAGGATATCCGAAGGTGTAACCGCCTTTTTTATGGCCGCAAGCTCGGCCATGAGTTCTTCATCCACGTGAAGACGCCCGGCCGTGTCGATTATAACCGTATCACATCCATGCGATGGCGCTTCCGCCCGGGCCTTCAGGCTGATCGAAACAGGATCCATGTCGGTGGTCGATGGATAAACCGGCACCGAAAGCTGTCCGGCAAGCTTTGTCAACTGGTCTATTGCGGCCGGCCGGTAAACGTCCGCCGGCACAAGATAAGGCTTGCGCCCGGTCTTGCGTAGAAATGCGGCCAGCTTGCCCGCCGTTGTTGTCTTGCCCGAGCCCTGCAGCCCGACCAGTATTATAGTGGCAGGCGCCGGACCCGAAAGATCCAGAGCCTCATTTTCAGAACCCATCAGGGCCGTCAACTCCTCGTTGACGATCTTGATCACCTGCTGGGCAGGCGTAATACTTGTCAAAACCTCCCGCCCGATGGCGCGAACCTTTATGTCGGCGAGCAGCTGCTTGACCACCCGGTAATGCGCATCGGCCTCAAGTAGCGCCAGGCGGACCTCGCGCAGGCCCTCTTCAATATTCTTCTCGGTAAGCTTGCCGTGCCCCTTGAGTTTTTTAAAAACCCCGTTTAACTTGTCGCTCAGGTTGTCAAACATAACATATATCGATCCTATAAAAAATTAAATCAGGAAAGATTAATATTTACAAATCGGCTTGTCAAGTATAATAAATCCATATGCATTCCCGCCGGACGAATGCCACTGATTCTCGGCAAACCGTTTTATATCGATACCATAACCGAAATGACTATACAAACCGAAAAAAAAGAAATTACGGATTTTTCCATAGGCGATCTTGAGGACTGGTTTGAATCCGGAAATATGAAATCTTTTCGGGCAGGCCAGGTCATGCGCTGGATTTTTTTGCGCGGGGCGACCTCTTTTGACGAAATGACCGACCTTGCCAAGGATGTCCGCGCACTTTTATCCGAGACCTTTACCATAACCCGGCCCGCAGTTGCGGACATCCTAAAGGCCGATGACGGGACCCGGAAATACCTTTTTTGTCTTTCCGACGGCAATAAAATAGAAAGTGTCCTTATCCCTGAAAAAGACCATTATACCCTGTGTATTTCAAGCCAGATCGGCTGTGCCATGGGTTGCCGTTTCTGCATGACGGCAACAATGGGCCTCATCCGGAACCTGACCCCGGGAGAAATTCTCGGGCAGGTCTTGGCGATCAGAGACGAAACTCCGCAGGACATGCGCCTTTCCAACATCGTGTTCATGGGCATGGGAGAACCCCTGGCAAATATTAATGCCGTAATTTCCGCCATGGATGTAATGACAGATGGAAACCGGGGGCTTAAGCTCTCACGCAGGAAAATCACGGTTTCGACCTGCGGGCTCGTACCCATGATGGAGCGGCTTGGAAAAACGTCAAAAGTCGGACTTGCAGTATCGTTAAACGCCACCGACAACGCCACGCGCGACATGCTCATGCCGGTAAACCAAAAATACCCCATAGAGCAGCTCATGGACGCATGCGCCCGCTACCCGCTAGCCCCCAGGGACAAGATAACCATCGAGTACATCCTGATAAAAGGCGTAAACGATTCGGAAAAAGACGCCGTGCGGCTCGCGGGCCTTCTTGCGCCCATCAGCGCCAAGGTCAACCTTATTCCCTTCAATGCCCACAAGGGGTCTGATTTTAAGCGGCCCGACCGCAAAATCATCGACCGCTTCCAGTCGATCCTGGTCGAAAGAAACTACACGGCCATCATCAGGTGGAGCAAAGGAGCTGACATCGGCGCGGCATGCGGACAATTGGCGGGGGCGTAAAAAGCTTACTATTCCGCGCCGTGGTATTTTTGCGGGAAACAACTCTGATCGCTCGCTGGTTTAACTTTTTGATGATCTCGCAAAAAGTCATTTTGCGCCTATTTACTCAACAGGGGAGGGTTCCACCCCCACCCCCGACCGGGGTTGCCGCGCTCATCCCGACTGCGTCTCCTCCTATAACAACAAATTTCATTTTCTTCCCTTTTTAATCACTTGCTCATTTATCAAACTTGACAGACCGGCAGGTTTGCATATATATTTTCATGCACATGGCTTGCCTTGCCTTTCCATATTCATATTTTATAAAAAATATCCCGTAACTTTTCAACCGCAATACCGGATTGACACCAACTTTCAAATAAACAAGGAGGGAAAAATGAGACTCGTTACCCGGTCGGATTTCGATGGTCTTGCATGCGCCGCCATACTCGAGGAAATGGGGGTGGTAGACGAAGTGTTTTACACCCACCCCAAGGACATACAGGACGGGAAAATCGCCATTACCGGAAATGATGTCCTGGCAAACGTCCCCTTTGTCCCGGGCTGCGGCCTCTGGTTTGATCACCATTCGAGCGAACAGGAACGACTCGATCTCGAAGGAAAATTCAAAGGCGCCTGCGAGCCTGCCCCGAGTGCGGCCCGCGTGGTCTACGATTACTACGCCAAGGACCCCGCCAATACGGAAAAACTTAAAAAATTCACTGAACTGCTTACGGCCGTGAACAAGGCGGATTCAGCCGATTTTTCGCCCGATGAAGTCGAAAATCCCAAAGGCTGGATATTGCTTTCACTTATCGCGGATCCCCGCACCGGTCTCGGCTACCGCCACCAGTTCAAAATCAGCAATTTTGATCTCATGAAGAGCCTGCCGGCATTGCTCCGAGAAAAAAGCGCGGATGAAATCCTTGCCATGCCCGATTTTGCAGAGCGGGTGGATGCTTATTTTGAGGAAAATTCGAAATATCTGGAATTCATAAAGGGCAACAGCCGGGTTGCGGGCAATGCGATAATCATCGATATGAGGGGGAAAAAAGAAATCCCGGCCGGAAACCGGTTCCTTGAATACGGAATCTTTCCGGACGCCAACATCTCCATCCGCCTTGCGGACGCAAGGGATAAAACAAAAACCATGATTTCCATCGGCCACAGCATCATAAACAAGACATCGACGGTGGATGTGGGGTCGCTGGCCCTGAAATACGGCGGAGGCGGCCACAAAAAGGTCGGCACCTGCCAGGTTGCCGCAGACCAGGTCGATGAAATAGTGGATGAAATTCTTTCCGCCATCAACCTTTGACCTGCACGGCAAGGAGATACAATCATGCCGGATAAGCTGAATTCATTGCCGCATGAGGCCGAATTTTCAAAGGGCAAGTTTGATGGCGTCGTAAAAAGTCCCATCTACTGCGTTGCAGTGTTTTTTCAGTCACTCGGAATACTATATGTATGCCTTTGTTTCTGAAAAACCACTACGCCTTGTATATGGAACTTTTAACTTAGCCATCTTTTCCATGTTGAGAGACTTTTTACGAGTCCATCAAGTTTATCTCCATGGTCCCACATTAAACAAAGGTTGAGTTGATTACCGATTTTTACGATCCAAATAATAAGGAACTACTCTTCCATGCGTAAGATCACATGAGCATTCCCGGCGGAGGCTTTTGGGCCGTGTCCGCGACCCTCGACATCAGCCCGAGGTTCCACTGGGCCGCGTCGGTCGTCTGGGCCAGGAGCTTCATCATGGAATTGACGAGCTGTGTATTTAAGGTGAGATTTATCCCCTTGTCGGCTTCCGTATTCAGATAGAGGACAGGATGGTTGCCGCTGTTTTTAGACAACCGGATTTTGGAAAGCAGCAAAGGCGCTTCTCCCAGTGGGGTGGCCGGGGAGTCCGGCGTTTTGTAAGGAGTTGAAAAATCCGCCTGGGACAGGTCCGCTTCCTGCTGGAGCCTGCGGATAACACCCTTGTTATCGGGTGTATACTGGGGAATTTTCTCCACCTCGTCATCAAGGACCTTTTCAAAAACAGCCCAGAGCAGGCGGACATACCTTCGGGTCAGCCACATGCGAAACTCGGCCGGATTTTCCGGTTCAGAGCCGGTCGCGCATACACGAAGGAGGAGACGATCCTCCACGGGATTAAACGTGATATTTATCTGGTTTAATGCCTGATTCATAGTCCCGTATTCCTCATAAAGTATTTTTTACAACTTCGCCGTCATTAGCTTGAAATATAGTCCCATTTTGTTCGCATTATCGCATTCCGGGCATGAATTGTCAAACCCGGGCCAGCCGTCTTGTTTCACCCCCCCCGTGACATCGGGATGCATTTAATGCCTTGCAATGGGATATTTCCTATGGTATGGAAGCATAAATTTTACTCACGGGCATGACGAATACCGTCAAATGTAATGCATTGAAAGGAGAAAAGAATGGCAGAGAAGGGAATGTACAAAAATCCGATTTTTCTAAACTCGGTTACGCACCGGTCAGTAAAGATCGCCCCGGTGGGAAGCTACAAGTTCGCCGAAAAGATGAACTCCATCATCATCGTAGGCCAGGAATTCCTCGAGGCCGCCAAGCATTACCCGGTGGTCTTCACTCGGACAAAGGAAGACCAGATCGTGGCCGTCGCATTGCTGGGCCTGCGAAATGATGAGAATCTTTTCGTGGATGCGGACGGCAAATGGAAAGACGACACGTATATTCCTGCTTTTTTCAGGCGGTATCCTTTTATACTGGCCAGCAATGTGGGCGAAGACGGCTCCTATGCCGTGTGCGTAGATTCCAATTTCGAAGGCTTCGGCAAAAAAGAGGGGATGTCCCTTTTCGACAAGGACGGAAACCAGACCGATGAATTCAAACGGGTTATCGGGTTTCTGACAAACTACCAGAACCAGAACCAGATCACCTCCGAGCTGATCAAGCTTCTGGATGAATATAAGCTGTTTAAGGATGTATCAGCCAACATCACATTGCCGAAAGGCGAAAAGATCGGGTTCGGCCGCCTGCTGATGGTGGACGAACAGGCCATGCTGAAACTCGAGGATGAAAAAATTCTAAACCTGGTCCGTTCCGGTTTCCTGGCCTGGATTTACGCACACCTCTATTCCCTTTCCAATTTCAGGTCGCTCATGAGCATGGAAGTACGCAAGGGCGGTGAACGCAAGCCCGCCAAAAAGGAAGAGAAAAAAGGGAAAAAATAGGAAGCTGCGGATTTAGTGGAAACATCCGCGTAAAATATAAAAAAGGGGCAATGGTCAGAGACGACCTTGCCCCTTTTGTATTCATGATGATCATACCCACAGGTTGTGCCTAAACGGAAAACCTGAAAATTTTTTCAAGTTCAAGGCGGGCGACCAAATTTTAAAACTGGTTTAACCGCAGGAATACATATGGTATTTTGAGGATTATAATTTGAGCCCAACACAGAAATTGGGAAAATTGGCGGTTTTCGTTGGGCACTATGAATCAACCCTGTAAAAATCGGTGATAGCCCGGCAGAGCCCTTCTATGGTATAGGTCTCGGCCTCAACGTCTATCGCAAGGCCGGCGTCCGCCGCAGTCTTTGCCGTGATCGGACCGATGGCCGCAAGGAGCGTTCCCTCAAGCAGGGTTTTTTGGCGGTCTGCAGGCAGCAGGGACAGAAAATTTGTAACCGTGGACGAACTGGTGAACGTCACCATGGCCACGGTTCCGTTTTCCAGCGCCTCTATGACCTTATCCGCGCCCGCGCCGTCGCAGACAGTATTGTAGGCCACGATTTCATCAACGACCCCTCCCATTTTTACAAGCTCTTCCACGAGCACCGGCCTTGCTGCGGCGGCCCTGGGAAGGAGAATCCGGCGTCCGGAAATGTCCCTGCCGGAAAACGCCGCAATTACCGATTCCGCCCTGAAGCTCTCGGGCAAAATGTCCGTCCGGAGCCCGTATGAGCGCATCCGCTCCGCTGTTGCCGGCCCTATGGCGGCGGTACCGAGCCCGCCCAGCGCCCTTGCGTCCTTGCCCTTTTCAAACAAACGGTTAAGGAAAATATCCACCCCGTTTACGCTGGTAAATATCAGCCAGTCGTATTGACCGATGCTTGAAATCGCGGAGTCCATTTCCGAAAAATCTTCGGGCGGGACAATCTTTATAACCGGGAACTCAATGCAGTCCGCACCGAGTCCGGAAAGCATCGCAACCATGTCGCTTGCCTGGCTGCGAGCCCGGGTCACCACGATCCGCTTTCCGAAAAGAGGGCGTGTCTCAAACCATTTCATTTGATCCCGCAGCTCAACCACATCCCCTATGACGGTTATGCACGGGGCCGTAAGCCCGGCTGCTTTGACATCCGCCACAATGGTGGCAAGGGTTCCGGTCACGGCCTTCTGGGCGGTTGTCGTTCCCCACCGGACAAGGGCCGCCGGGGTGTCATCCCGCATCCCGTTTTCCATAAGCGCGGAGACTATGTTGGGAAGATTCTTTACTCCCATAAGAAACACCAGGGTGCCGCCGGTCCGGGCTAAAGCCTGCCAGTCGAGACTGGAATCGGATTTTTTTGGGTCTTCGTGGCCCGTGACAAAAGTGACGCAGGAGGCATAGCTGCGGTGAGTAAGCGGGATTCCTGCGTACGCAGGCGCGGCAATGGCCGAGGTTACGCCGGGAACAATTTCAAAGGATATTCCGGCCTCAAGGACCGCCTCGACTTCTTCCCCGCCCCTGCCGAAAATAAAGGGGTCTCCCCCCTTGAGCCGGGTCACGGTCCGGCCGGAAAGCGCCTTTTCCACGATCAGCGCATTTATCCTGTCCTGGGTGAGGGTATGATCCCCCCCCTTTTTTCCCGCGTAAATCTTTTCGGCTCCGGGCCTGGCGTGCACGAGGAGCGAATCAGACGACAGGTAATCGTAAATTATGACATCGGCGGCGGCGATACAGGCCTTCCCCTTTTCCGTGATAAGCCCGGGATCACCGGGACCCGCGCCCACCAGATAGACTTTCCCCTTCATATGATCTTCCAGTTTGTTTGATTATTGTGGAATTTTATAAAACCGTCATGAGTCAATAAGACGTTGAATGATATCACCTGCGCCCTGATCCAGAAGCCGTTGGGATAGCTCAAGCCCCGCATCTTCAGGGTGTTCGATGTCTCCCGCGACAGTCTCTTTTAATAATGATGACCCGTCGATTTCAGCCACCAGGCCGACAATTTCAAGTTGCTTGCCATCCAGCCCGGCAAGGGCCGCGATGGGAACCTGGCACCCGCCTTCAAGCCTGCGCATAAAAGCGCGCTCGGCCCGTACCGCAAGAGCGCTTTTTCGATGATGCAACTTTGAGAGGATTGACAGCGTCTCTTCGTCTTCCTGCCGCGCCTCGATGCACAACGCGCCCTGGGCCACTGCCGGAAGGATGATATCCGAAGGGATTACCTGGCTGATCCTGTCGGCCATGCCGAGGCGTTTCACTCCGGCGGCCGCGAGTATGATGGCGTCCATTCCGCCCGAATCCAGTTTCTTTAAACGGGTGTCCAGGTTTCCCCGCAGAGGGATTATCCCGACATCCGGCCTGTAATGCAATACCTGTGAGGACCGGCGCAGACTGCTGGTGCCGATCACAGCCCCGGTCCGCTGGTCTTGCAGGGACTTTCCGTTTGCAGATATGAAAACATCCCGGGGGTCCTCCCGCTCGGGGATCGCCGCAATGCAGAGCCCGTCCGGCAGTTCCGCAGGCATATCCTTCATGGAATGCACGGCAATATCGATTCGGCCCGATAAAAGAGCTTCTTCAATCTCCTTTACAAACAGGCCCTTGCCGCCGATCTTGGCTAAAGGAACGTCTAAAATTTTATCCCCGATGGTCTTGATAACCGACAGTTCGACCGACATGTCGGGAAACTCTTCCCCGAGGCGGTCCCTGACCCATTCCGCCTGCCACAGGGCAAGCCTGCTTCCGCGCGTCCCTATGATGATCGTCTCTTTTTTCATGAGCCGCAACCGGAACAACTGGATGAAGCACATCCGCCGCATGATGAGGCGCCTGCGGAAGATGAAACGGTTTCTCCCCCGGCCCCCCGGCTTAAAAACCCGCAGGCGGACATGAGCCGCTTTACCTCAGGGGTATTACATTCCGGGCACACCGGTTTTTCCGTGCCCAGGATAAGCATCTCGAATTTCTTTTCACATGACTTGCAATAATACTCATATATCGGCATTGGTGCCTCCTTTGCGCGCAGGCGATTTTATCCGTTACTGTCATCTGTCATAAAAAGTTCGTCAACCCTTTTACGATGCCATCAAATTTTGCCTGTATAGCCCACACCGGCCCGGATGTAAAGAAGATAACAACGATATTCCCAAACGCAAACAACGGGAAGAGATTTGGAAGAATGACGGACGTCTATGGCGATCAGGAGGCCAGTTTTTCGATCACGCCCGCCGCGATGAGCGGGATCATGATTTCATGATGGCCAACGAGGCTTATTCCTATACCCCCGTGTTGCGCGGGCCTGCCGACGACATTTGTCATGGGCCGATAATGGCGGATAAAATCAAGATTTACGCAGGTGATATCCGAAATGTCATGACCCAGATTGATCGCAAGGGAGACGGCCTTTAAAAAGACTTCAGGAAGGATCACGGCAGAGCCCGCATTAATAAAAACCCCGCCCGAAAGCCCGGCCACAATGGATGCCAGGATTCTGAAATCCTTGTGTGAAGCCGCCCCGGCCGCAGCGGGATCGAAACCCGGGTGCATATGGATAATATCCGTTCCCATGGCCACATGAACCGTGACGGGCACGCCAAGGCAAAAAGCCCGGGCGATGATGCTGTCATCCAGATGGGGCAGGGATGTCTCTGTCATATACCGGCCCACCGCCTCTCCCAGTCCCAGATTCTTTTCTCCGGCCATGCTGATTGCGCATCCCAGGTGCTCCCCGGTCTCTTTTGCCATGCCGAAATCGCCGCCATGGAGCACGGCTGATACGTCCTCGGAGGTGCGGCCGGCAAAGGCGATCTCAAAGTCATGGATAATCCCGGCCCCGTTTAAAACAACGGCCGTTATGATCCCTTTTTCCATGAGATCGATAATCAGGGGCGAAAGCCCCACCTTGATGACATGGGCGCCCATGGCGAAAATCACCGGTTTTTTATTTTTTTTCGCAGATATGATGGCATCAATGACCCGTCTTAGATCCGCTGCCCCGAGGATTGCCGGGAGCCGGTCGAGAAATTCGTCAAAGCGCCCTCCTGCCTTCCATGGCCGGCCGAAGTCGGATGCGCAGACCTTGCTCTTTCGCCCGGCAAGGGAATAGGTGCGGATTTTTGAAAGATCCATTGGATTGACTGGGGGCTTGTTTGGGGGCTTATTCATTATAAATCCTGGTTATTTGAACCTGTTTTTTCGAACAGACGCTTTTCCACCAGGGCGCAGAGTATATGCCCCACCGTGATGTGGGTTTCCTGAATCCGGGCTGTGGAGGCCTTTCCCACAGCAAAGAGGATATCGCACCGGCCGGCCATTTTTCCTCCATCCCCACCGGCAAGACCGAAGGTGACAAGGCCCCGGGCCCGGGCCGTATCAAGACCTTTTATGACGTTTTCCGAGTTGCCGCTGGTGCTGATGCCCCAGGCCACGTCGCCCGCCCTGCCCAGGGCTGCGATCTGTTTGGCGAATATATCGTTAAATGAAAAGTCGTTTCCAATACTGGTCAGCACCGAGGTGTCGGTGCTAAGCGCCATGGCGGCCAGAGGGGCCCGGTTGATTTCAAACCGGTTGATAAACTCTGCGGCCAGGTGCTGGGCATCGGCCGCGCTCCCGCCGTTTCCGAAAATCAATATCTTGCAACCGTTTTCAAGCGCATCCGAAAGGGCCTGGGCGCACGCGATTATCCGGTTCACGTTGGCCTGAATAAAATTACGCTTAAGCCTTATGCTCTGTTCAAGAACTTGCAGAACGAGTGTTTCCATTCACAACCTCTTTTCTGCTCCTGGCAATATATTCGTCTGCGTCATAACCCAGGTCCGAGGCCTTCTCAAATTCGGCCAGGGCGTCTTCAAACTTCTTCCGGTTATAATATACCCTGCCGAGGCGGTGGTGGAACAAGCCGTTTTCAGGGTCGAGTTCAACGGCGTTTTTACAGAACATCAGGGCTATATCCGCGTTTTTCTCCTCCATTTCATAGAGAAAACCAAGCGCGGAAAGGGCTTCGGCATCATGGGGCTGGAGCCGCAGCGCGGTCTTGTATGCGTTTATGGCCTCTTTCGGGCGGTCGGCCGCTGTCAGGGCATCACCGTAAAACCGGTTGGCCGAGGTAGAATCCGGCTTGAGGCTCACCGCTGTTTTAAACTGTTTGAGCGCGTCTTCGGGGTGCCCGGTTTCAAGAAAGATACGGCCCATCTGAAACGCCAGTTCAAAGATGTTTTCATCTATTTTCGCGGCCCGGGAAAAATAGGTCAATGCCTTGTCATACTCTTTTTTCAGCATATGAATATAGCCCGCATTATAAAGGCCCATAAGTTCATTTTCATCAATGCGGATTGTTTCCAGAAATTCGGCCAGGGCCCTGTCATGTTCTCCCCTGACACCGTAACATACCCCGAGGCTGTTTCTCGCGTTGGCATTGGTTTCATCCAGTAGGAGAGCCAGGCGGAATTCATCCATGGCCTTTTCAACCTCGCCTGTCTGGTAATACTTGTCGCCGCTTATATTCAGGCTTACTGAATCAAAAGCCACCCGGCTGTCCGGCCCGAAAAACTCGGCATGATCAAGGGCCTTGCGGGCATTTTCCAATATATTTTGCCTGTCATAGGAAAGGGTGGGGAACCCGGCCATGCCCACGGAAACCGTGGCGTAGTCCGGCGCACACAAATGTTTCTGAAGAGCCGCCGCCATTTTTTCGGCCCTGGCGCTGTCGGCTCCGGGAAAAAATGCCCCGAACACGGCATCGCCGATCACGCCCCAGATACCGCCCGTTTTTGAACAAAGCTTCTCAATGGCTGCGGCTGTATTGAGTATCGCTTTTTCAGGGGCCAGGACTTCGACAAAATCATCAATCCTGATTACCATGGCCGAAAAGCATGTTTCTTCGGCAAGGCAGGACATTGCTGATTCAAGCAGGTCTTTTTCACACAAAAGACGGGGAAACCGGTCAGACAGAATTTTTACGGTTTTTTCCGCATCCGGTCCGCATTCGCATGCCGTCGGGTCGCGATCGGTACGAAAGACCAGAAAATCGCTGCATGATGACTTACTTCGTTTTATTTCCCGTTTGTCCTGAGTCATGTTCAAGCTCCCTTCGTTGCGTTATCTTACCGGCAAAGGCTCTCAAATACCCTGGAGATGATCTCTGCCTCGCCCGGTCGGATCGTCCTTACATCCATGAGATACAGATCGTCTTCGATGCGACCCACAACCGCCGGAGTTCCGCCTCTCATGCGCTCGTCAATGCCGGCCGCCGACATTGTGTCGATTGACATACCCACGCACACCGTCGGAAGGGACAAGAGAGGCATGGAACCGCCCCCGGCCCGTGAGGACGACTCCACCAGGCTTACATGCGCGCCTTTTTTTTCAAGGGGAGCCAGAAACCGAAAAAGCGCCTGGGCCCTTGTCTTAATCGTATCAATGGAACAAGTCAGCATTTCAAGCGTGGGAATGGCGGCTACAGCTTCTTTTTCGTCCCGGAACAGTCGGAGGGTGGACTCCAGGGCCGCAAGTGTCAGTTTGTCGATGCGCAGCGCCCGGGTGAAGGGATTTTTGCGGATTTCCCCTATGATTTCGGGTTTGCCAAGGATAATCCCGGCCTGTGGGCCGCCCAGGAGCTTGTCCCCGCTGAAGGTCACGATATCCGCGCCCGCAGCAACCGATTCCTGTACGGTCGGCTCTTTTGCAAGACCGTATCTTGAAAAATCGATAAAGGTTCCGGAGCCCAGGTCTTCCATGACCGGGAGTCCCGACTCAGCCCCGATTTCAACGAGTTCGCGCAGGGAAACAGAGCTTGTGAAACCTACGATTCCGTAATTGCTCGTATGCACCTTTAAAAGAAGGCCGGTTTGATCACAGATGGCTTGTCGATAATCCTTGGGATGGGTCCGATTGGTCGAACCCACTTCAATAAGATGCGCCCCGCTTTTGGCCATCACATCCGGGATGCGGAAGGCCCCGCCGATTTCCACCAGCTCTCCCCGCGAGACGATTACTTCCCGGCCCTTTGCCACGGTGTCGAGGCAGAGGAGCACGGCGCCGGCGTTGTTGTTGACCACCATTGCGGCGGGTGCGCCGCTTACTTCACATATTATGTCTTCCACCAATTCGTATCTCAGGCCCCGCTTGCCCCTGGCAAGATTAAACTCCAGATTGGAGTAACCATTTGCAATTTCAAGGATATGCCGAATCGCCGATTCGGGCAGGAGGGATCGTCCCAGGTTTGTATGCACCACAACACCGGTGGCATTTACAGTGTGGCGCAGATTTTCAGCCATGGCGGATGCAACAGCGATTCGGATATCGGCAATGATCCGATCATGGGCGAGACTGTCTTTGGCCGTTGTAGATTCAGGGGATGATTTGGAAGCCGCTCCGGAGCGTATTATCCTGCGCCTGTTTTCAAGCACGTTCCGGATGGCGGTGGTGAGTACTGATTTCGGAGCGCCGGAAAATAAAGGATCATCCGCCATTTCAAAAAGCAGCCGGTCAACACCCGGAAGGCGCCGCAAAAGCGCCTGCCCGGGGTCAAGGGATTTATCCCGTGATCCGTTGGATTGTCGTATGGTCATAAACGTCTTTTTTTATGGGTGGTCAAGGCCGCCGGGAGATAAAGATTTCTCCCCAACATGAATTTTCTGCTTTATATCATTTTAACTCTTCATATTTCAAGCGTTTTTTAACATTTTATAATCAGAATTCCCACAAAACAAGGGCGCCCTGTCCATATCCCTGCTTCTTGCTTCTTGTTTCTTGCCCCTTGTTTGCGCTATAGCTTGAAAAAAGACAAGGAGACGCCATGACGTCCGCACATAAACACATTATTTTTCCGCTCGATGTTCCGACCGCGAACCTCGCACTTTCGCTTGCACGCATGCTGGCAGGCCACGTGGGCATGTTCAAGGTGGGGCTGGAACTTTTTATTTCCGAAGGCCCGGATATCGTCAGGAGAATCATGGATGAAACCGGTGCGCCCGTATTCCTCGACCTGAAACTCCACGACATCCCCGAAACGGTCCGGCGGGCCGCAAAACAGGTGTCTTGCCTGGGCGTTGCCATGGTCACGGTCCATTGCGGCGAATCCGCCGCAATGCTCCGCGCGGCCGTGGACGGGGCCGGACCGGATATAAAGGTGTTGGGGGTAACGGTTTTAACCAGCGTTTCAGGAAACGACATTGGCGATTCGGGATTTGAAGCGCGTTTCCGCGACAACCCCATAGAGCTTGTTGTCCTGCGGGCAGAACAGGCGAAAAAATGCGGGTGCGCGGGCGTGGTCTGCTCCGGCCTTGAGGTGGCCCGCATAAAGGCCGCCGCTGGAAATGACTTTCTTGCAATAACACCCGGAATCCGGCCCGAATCCGCTCAAAAGAAAAAAGACGATCAAAAACGGGTGACAACACCCGCCGGGGCGATCAAAAACGGCGCGGATTTTCTCGTGATCGGACGTCCCATCAGGGACGCGGATAATCCGGTGAGCGCCGCCGACCGGATCGCAGAAGAGATTATGTCTGCTTTCAGCTCCTACTGATCCAGCCCGTATTTATGAAGCTTGTTGTACAGTGTCCGGCGGGTCAGGCCGAGCTTTCTTGCGGCAACGCTTTTGTTGCCGGCCACTGCCCTGAGGGTCGATATAATGGCCTCTTTTTCCATCTCCTCCAGGGAGCCGCCCAGAGCCGGGCTGGCCATCTCTTTTACGCTTTGCGCCTCCTTGCCGACCGCGAGATTCAAGGGCAGTTCCTTTTCTCCTATGAATTCATCCAGGGCAAGAATAACGGCGCGCTCAACCGCGTTTTCAAGCTCCCTGACATTGCCGGGCCATCCGTATTTCAGAAGAATATCCATTGCGCCCGGTGTAAATCCCTTGATCTTTTTCCTGTTTTTCTCTTTGAAGATATTGAGAAAGCGCTGGGCCAGAAGGGGAATATCCTCCACGCGCTCCCGTAGCGGGGGAATTGCAAGATTCACCACGTTTAACCGATAAAAAAGATCTTCACGGAACTTTCCGGCCTTTACCTCTTTTTCAAGATTCCTGTTGGTGGCGGCAAGGATGCGCACATCAACCTTCAGGGTCCTGTCTCCGCCGACCCGCTGGATTTCACCCTCCTGAATCACGCGGAGGAGCTTTGCCTGCATGACCTTGGACAACTCACCGATTTCATCAAGAAAGATTGTTCCCTTGTCAGCCTGCATAAACCTGCCGTCCCGTTTCTTTTCCGCACCTGTAAAGGCTCCCTTTTCATGGCCGAAAAGCTCCGACTCGATAAGGGACTCCACAAGGGCTGCACAATTTACGGTAATAAGCGGCCCGTCCGCCCGGCCGGAATTGGCATGGATGGCCCTTGCCATCAGCTCCTTGCCGGTGCCGGACTCGCCCGTTATAAGAACCGTGGCCTCGGAAGGCGCGACCATGGCAAGCATTTCAATAAGCTTTTTAAACGCCGGGCTTGCTCCGATAATATCGTCTATTATTGCGCGGGAATAGAGTTTCCGCTTCAAGTCCCTGTTTTCCGTCTTCAGCCTTAAATGCTCGAGCGCACGCTCGATAACGAGCTTCAGTTCATCGAAATCAAGCGGTTTGGTCAGGTAATCGTAGGCTCCGGCCTTCATGGCTTCCACGGCCGAATCAATGGATGAATAGGCAGTCATGATCAATACGGGAAGAGATGGATTATATGCCTTGATACGGGTCAGGGCCTCGATGCCGCTCATGGCCGCCATCCGGACATCCGTAATAACCAGATCATAGGGTGTTTTCTTTACGGCCGTAACGGCGGTTTCGCCATCAACGGCGCCATCCACCGGATAACCCCAGCTCCTGATGATCGTCTCCAGCGTGGAAAGATGTCCGGCATCATCGTCCACCACAAGTATCCTCGGTTTTGCATCCATGTACGTCATGACTTTCCCCTTTTTTCTTCCGCAACCGGCAGATCAATGATAAATTCCGTCCCCTCGTCCCTGCGGCTCGCAACCTCTATTTTACCCTTGTGCGCCTTTATTATCTTGTAGACGATGGCAAGCCCGAGCCCCGTACCCGCGCTCTTGGTGGTGAAATAAGGATCAAAAACACTTTTTATGTTTTCCGGCAAAATCCCCGGTCCCGTGTCTTTTATTCCGACCTTGATCCATTTGTCATCATCCGCGAAACTCCGTATAAGCAGGTCCCCGCCCTCCCCCATGGCCTGGATCCCGTTGATATAAAGATTCAGCAGACATTGCAGGAACCGGTCGGAATCCACGCTCACAGCGGGAAGGTTTTCAGCCTTTACCAGTTTTATACGGACACCTTTTGATTGAGCGTCATTACGGATGAGCCGGACCGAATGGTCAAGGATTCTATTGATATCCGTTGCATCCGGGTTCATATCGAAAGGACGCGCGAATTCCAGAAGCTCGCTTATGGCCCTGTTTAAACGGTCAACCTCTCCGACCATGATGGAAGCGGTCTTTTTCTCCTCGCTTCCCTCCGTGAACCTGTTGCGGAAATATGTCGCCATCCCCTTGATGGAACTTAAAGGATTTCTGATTTCGTGGGCAATACCGGCCGCCAGGTTTCCGATTGTCGCAAGCTTTTCCTTTTGCCGCACGGCCTCGCGCAACTGCTTGATCTCCGCGAGATCATAAAGTATCAAGACGTGGCCAATAGGCTCCCCGTCATTGTTCCTTATGGCAGCTGCGGTTATGCTCATGGGTACAGGCGTACGGCCGGACACCTCACACGCAATCTCCCTGTCGAGTATGCGCTCTTCGTGCTTAAGCAACGCCAGGACTTCGATCAGCCCGGGCGGCAATATGGACTCGCAGGGTTTGCCACGCGCGTCATCAAAGGCGATCCCGAGCATGGCCTCCGCAGCCGAATTCAGAACAACAATCCGGCCGTGCCTGCCCGTTATAATCAAACCGACCGGCATATTGGCGACAACCTCGTCCACCACGGCGCTTGTATCCTGCAATTGCCTTTTTGTGGCCCAATACCCCTGGGTCAGAAACAGGGTAAAAAAACCGGTGAATCCCAGAAGAATCAGAATAGATGAAACAATCACGGTGTTGCGGATATCCTCATTCATGGCAACTTCAAAGGAGGCGACATCAAAACCGAGAAAAATCGATTGCTTTTTTTGCACATAATTTCCGGGGGAACACCATGACCCGCCACAGCCCATGGCGGGCATCCCGGTTGCGTGGTTTGAAAACGGCCGGAAATACCGGTACACCTCAAATGCCCTGACACCCCTTGCATTTGTAATACGCCATTTTTCACCAAAGGACGGGGCAGGCGAGACCGGAGAGTTTCCAGCCGGATACCGTGCCCCGATCCGGGCAGGATCGCTGTCCGCCAGTATCTTCCCGTTTTCATCCGTGACCGTGATGTAGAGAATATCCTGCTGACGGGAAAGCTCCTCCAAAAGCTGCTGTACCTGCCGCTCCCCCCATTGCATGGACATCATGCCGGTCCGGGCTCCGGCCTCAAACGCCTTTATCAGGGAAGCTCCTTTTTCCATTAAGAGCCTGGACATATAGTCTTTTTCCCTGTTCAGGTTATTCGCGGCCAGGACGACCACCACGACCAGCAGTATCAGAGCCGACCCAATGACCATAATGGGAGGCGTATACATCCCCATTGTTCCCCTGCGGCCGGCCCCGGGTTTAAATGTCTTCAATGCGTTCATATCCGGTCTTTCCTTGTTGTGGAATTATTATCCCTGAGATGGGGATTACCTGTAAACTTTTTTCACTTGAACTGTATAAAAGATATACATATTTTGCAACGGACAATTTTTAAAAAAGAATAATCACATGGAAATACAAATAATATTATTTAAAATCAAATAGTTATACCAGCAACAAAAAAGCATGGCACAATCATTGCTTTGTTAATATGCAACATAGAAATTTTTGAAACCCAAATAATCAAGGAGGAAATCATGAACAAGAAAATCATCATCAGTATCGCGGCAATACTGGCAATCGGAATTCTGGCGCCTCTGGCAATGGCCTGTCCATGGGGCGGATGCTGGGGTGGCGCCGGATGGGGCCAGGGTAATAACGCCGGAAATTACAACAATAATTATAACAACCAGAGTGCGGCTTACCAAAAATTCATGAATGAGACCTCATCCATAAGGGAGCAGCTTGCGGCCAAAAACGGAGAGTATAACGCGCTGATGGCACAACAGAATCCGGATCCGAAACAGGCTGCCGCACTTTCGGTGGAAATAGCCGGACTCCATGAACAGCTTCGGCAAAAATCTTCGGCCTATAACCTGACGGGGAACGGCGGTTACAACAACCAAGCACCTTATCACGGATATTGTTCATACGATCACAGGGGCTGGTAATACGGCAGGATTCAGGTGGAAAGGTTATTGCCTTTCCGCCTGAAAACCAGAAAAGGGGATGAATCCATGTGGGGATGCAGCTATTTTCCGAACTATTTACAAATGGGCGGTTTTTTCCCGCACGGCATTTTACGGCTTTTCATATATGGGCTGATAATTCTCCTGCTTGTGTCGATAGGCATGAAACTGCTCTCTTTTATAAAACATCAGTCGAGCCGGGACCGCGACAGATTTGATTCTTTAAGCATACTCAAAACACGCTATGCCAAAGGAGAAGTCAGCGAGGATGAATATGCCAGGATGAAGGAAATCCTGTTGAGATCCTGAACTGTGTTTAAAAAACTTGACAAGTTTTGTCCGACAATAGATATAAAATACATAATGGGCAGAAACATACGACCATAATACGGGAAAGCCTGCATCCGCTTATTTTACTACTATGAAAACCTCATACAAATACCATATTATTGTTTTCCAGCTATTTTGCCTTATTTTCCTGGGCGGTTTAAATGCATCGTTCACCTTGTGCTACAGTGACACCCATCTAAACGGCCGGGCCGTTCACAAAGAGCATGTATTGCGGCATAATTCTGGCCGTAATGCCTGCGCTTCCGATGACTATCAGAATCAAAAGACCTGTATGGATATTTCCATCGGCTCTTTATTGCAAAACATTCACGCAAACCTTTCATTCCAGCACAATTCTTTACACCTCATAAAATCCTCGATCAATCCCGACACAACCCTTCCGGCATTTCACCGCTTCCCATCCATCACGGAAAAATACGCCGGCCCGCTTTCATCAACTCCCATTTTCATCCTAAACGCCCAATTCCTGATTTAATATTATATTCCTTACCTGATGAATCCCTAAAAAATCAAATTAAACCCATAATCGGTCCGCGCCGTTTTTCTTGAGCGCAGCGACAAAACCCTTAAAGGCTGTCTATGTATAACATTGTAAAATTATTGTCTATTATCATGTGCATAAGTTTTTTCCTTCAGTTTCATCCGGCTCATGCTCAATCGGTCAACAAGCCCCGTGATCTGTCGATTGAAACCGCAATCAGCAAAGCCATGGCGACAAATCCGGACCTTGTCAGCTCCAGGGCGGAAATCGATAAGGGCAGAGCCCGGATCCGTCAGGCCGGCCTGTACCCAAACCCTAAACTGTCCTTTGAACTTGAAGGGTTTGGCGGAAGCAGGGATTACAGCGGCACGAAAATTGCGGAGCAAACCCTTGCCATTGAACAGGAAATTCTATTAGGCAACAAAACCGGCAAACAAATAAACCTGGCGAAAAAAGAATTGAATCTGACCCGGTGGGACATTGCGTCCCTTGAATCAGACATCAGAAAAGAGGTCAAACTATCATTTGTCGATGTACTGAGCGTACAGGGCGCCCTGGCGCTTCAACAGAACCTGATGGAGGTGTCCGGGCAGGTTTACAACACTGTAAAACAGAAAGCCGAGGCCGGCAAGGTATCTCCCATAGAAGTGATAAAAGCGGATATCGACCTTAAAAAGGACCGGCTGGAACTGAATATGCTCAAGCGCTCACACTATAAAACCCGTAAACAACTGGCATCATTCTGGGGTCGTATCGAACCGGATTTCCGGAAAGTCTCCGGTAACATTGATCTTCTGCCCCCCCTCGTGACCGAAGAGGTACTTCGGGATGCATTATGGAACAATCCGGATCTGAAAAGGTTTAAAACTGAAAAACGTCTGATGGAAGCAAAATTCAGTGTCGAGTCAGCCAAAAGAATACCCGACCTTGAACTTTCAGGCGGTATCAGGCAGATCCCGGAGACTGACGATTATGCGTTTGTAGCTGGAATCACGGTCCCGTTAAATATTTTTGACAGGAATCAGGGAAATATTGAAAAAGCCGGAATAAGTCTCAAACAGGTCATGACCCGCCAAAGCGCGCGCTTCAATTTATTGAGACGCGAGCTTAATGCCGTATACCAGGAAGCGCGAATAGCCCTGAATCAAATTAACACATTAAAGGATGATATCATTCCATCCACGGAAAAAGTGTTTCGTTCCAAGCAGGAGGGTTACAGGAGCGGTAAATTTAATTATCTGGAGGTACTCGACGCCAAACGGGTCCTTTTTGAGAGCAAAAAACAATATATTGAATATATAACACTTTACCGCCAATCAATCATTAAAATTGAGCGGCTGACCGGAGAATCGCTTGATAAAGATTCATTATAAAACAGGAGATATGGCATGAAAATTAACACCTTGAAAATAATGACGGTATTAGCGCTGCTTATGGCCGTGGCAATTTTTACCGGTTTAAGGCTGCCGGGCCGGGGCCTTTCAATTGCGGGGGATAAGACCATGGAACGGAGTGAGACCGGATCTGATGTCCGGCGCGCCGGAATGAGCGGACAGGACGGGCATGCAGGCAATGTCAAAGGACTGGAGGCCGGACACGAAGAGGCCCGGGTGATTCGGCTGAAACCCGATCAGGTCGCAAGCCTTGGCATTGAACTGATCGAAGCCGGCCCGGGAGATATTGAAAACCATGCTGAACTGCCCGGCGTGATCGGTCTGAACGAGGACCGGCTCAGTCACGTGGTACCGCGTGTGCCCGGCATTGTCACCTCGGTGAAAAAATTCGTGGGCGACCGGGTAAAAGCGGGCGATATCATGGCCATACTCAACAGCCGGGAGCTTGCCGAACTTACCTCGGCATATCTGGCCGCAAGGGAAAGGGTCAGCCTGGCCAAAATCGTTTACCAGCGGGAAAAAGGACTCTGGCAAAAGCAGATATCCGCAGAACTCGAATTCCTGGAAGCCAAAAAATCAATGAAAGAGGCACTGATTGAAGAACGGGGCGCCGAGCGGAAACTCCATACCATCGGCTTTGATGAAACACGCTTAAACAGCCTGACATCGATCAGGCATGCCGACTATGCCCGTTATGAAATTGTCGCTCCGCTTGACGGGATTGTCATCGAAAAACACATCACCCTTGGCGAGGCGGTCAAGGATGAAAAATCGGTTTTCGTGGTGGCCGACATGTCCAAAGTATGGGGCAACCTCCGGGCATATTCAAAGGATATCCCAAATATCAAGCTGAATCAATCCGTTGAAATCGAAACGGAACAAAAGGGATTAACCTCCCGGGGACGGGTCGACTATATCAGCCCCATACTTGATGAAAGCACGCGGACCGCATTGATCCGGGTGGTATTGCCGAACCCGGACGGCAAATTGCGGCCGGGACTGTTTGTTACAGGTAGAATCTCGGTAAACAGGCGCTCCTATCCGGTGACAATCCCCTTTTCCGCCGTTCTGGAGCAGCAAAATAAAACCATTGTTTTTGTCGAAACCGGCCCCAACGCCTTTTCGTACCGTGAAATAAAAATCAGCGCCAGTAACGGCCAAGCAGCGGCAATCGAATCGGGCCTTGCTTCAGGAGACCGGGTGGTCACTCACGGCGGTTTTCTGCTCATGTCCGAAATGGAAAAAAGCGGCCTTAAAGCCGGTGATGCACATTAGCCGACAGGAGATTATAAATCTTATGCTGGATAGAATTATCAATTTTTCGCTTGACAACCGGTTCCTGGTGATTGTTCTCACCCTTTTTCTGCTGGGGTATGGAGCCTATGTGACGCTTAATCTGCCGGTGGACGCATTCCCGGACGTAACCAACGTACAGGTAGTCATCAATACGGAAGCCCCGGGGCTGGCCGCCGAGGAAGTGGAGCAATTAATCACGTTTCCCATTGAATCCGTAATGACCGGGCTGCCGGATATTACCGATGTGCGTTCACTTTCAAAAACCGGGCTTTCCGCAGTTACTATTGTTTTTGAAGATGACGTGGATATTTATTTCGCCCGCCGGCTCGTGCTGGAACGTCTTGGCACGGCAAAAGAACGGATACCGAAAGGCCTTGGCGCTCCCGAAATGGGCCCGATTTCCACCGGACTCGGACAAATCTATCAATATACGCTTGAAGGCGAAGGCTATAGTTTAATGGACCTTCGCACCGTAAACGACTGGACCGTAAAATTACTGCTGCGGACCGTTCCCGGAGTCACCGATATCCTTTCATTCGGCGGCACGGTAAAACAATACCAGGTAAACATCAACCCAAACGCCCTGCTCAAGTATGACCTGACAGTCGATACGCTGGTTGAAAAAATAGAACAATCGAACCTGAATGCCGGCGGATGGTATCTCAAACAGGGCGCAAAACAGCTTGTTGTTCGCGGCGTAGGGCTTCTGCGGGGCGGGGAAGCAGGACTCGCGGACATAGAAAATATCGTGTTGAGCGCCCGGAAAGGCACGCCCGTGTATGTGCGGGATATAGCAAAAGTCGAATTCGGACCGGAAATCCGCCAGGGGGCGGTCAGTAAAAACGGAAAGGGCGAGAAGGTCTCCGGCACCGTACTGATGCTGCAGGGCGCCAATTCCAAAAAAGTCATCGACAGGGTAAAACAAAAGATCGACAGGATTCAGGACTCGCTTCCCGACGGCATGCGGATCATACCCTACTACGACCAGGCCGACCTGGTACAAAAAGCGATAACTACGGTTACGTCGGCATTAAAGGAAGCGGCCGTGCTGATCATCGCCGTACTGTTTTTATTTCTCGGCAACGTCCGTTCGTCATTGATCGTGCTGGTATCGATCCCCATATCCATGCTGATTTCCTTTATATGCATGGATTGGGCCGGGATGCCGGCAAACCTCCAGTCCCTGTCCGGGCTGGCCATCGGCATCGGGATGATGGTGGACGGTTCCGTGGTCATGGTGGAAAACATTTACCGGCATCTGGCGGAGTCCGATAAAAAAGACAACATTAAAACCGTCGTCGCCCATGCAGCCCGCGAGGTGGCACGGCCGGTCTTTTTCGCCGTGCTCATAATAGTGATTGTGTTTCTTCCCCTGTTTACGCTCACTGGCGTGGAAGGCAAAATGTTTTCCCCTGTTGCATTCAGCATATCGTTTGCCATGGCGGGTTCTCTGGTGGTGGCGCTCACGGTGGTGCCGATGCTTTGCCTGATGATTTTGCGGGGTAAACTCAAGGAGGAAGATGTCCTGCTGATCCGCAGCATCAAAAAAGTTTACCTGCCGCTTGTCCGAAAAGTGATTAAGCATCCGTTCATGGTTGCCCTGATCGCCACCGGCCTTCTGCTGGCTTCATTGACGCTTCTGCCGTTTATCGGGACCGAGTTTGTTCCCGAACTGGAAGAAGGAACCTTGAATATCCGCGTCACCATGAACCCGAGCATTTCACTCGACAAATCTCTTTCAATCGCCAAAAAACTGGAAAAACGGCTCCTGAAGTATCCTGAGGTCACTTCCGCCCTGTCCCGTATCGGCCGCGCTGAAATAGGCGGTGATCCGGAGCCTGTCAGCAACAACGAAATCTATGTTGGATTAAAACCGATGTCGGAATGGAAAACCGCCGGCAGCCGGCAGGAACTGGTTAAAATCCTCCATGACGATCTTTCCGGAATTCCGGGCCTGCTGTTTAATTTCACCCAGCCGATCGCAACCCGCGTCGACGAACTGATCTCCGGCGTAAAGGCGCAGATTGCAATAAAATTGTTCGGCGGGGATCTTGATGTGCTGGAACAAAAGGGACGTGAGATTGAATCGGCTGTAAAAACAATTTCCGGGGCCGCAGATGTTCAGCTCGAGCAGATCAGCGGTGAGTCGCAGCTCGTGATCCGTGCGATCCGGCCGGCCCTGGCCCGCCACGGGGTTAATGTCAACGAAGTCATGGAGCTGGTTTCCAATGCCATAGGGGGAGAGTCCGTCACGGATGTCATCGATGGTCAGAAACGATTCGCGGTATATACCCGTTTGGCTGAACAATACCGGAGTGATCCGGAATCCATTAAAAACCTGTTGATCGCAACGCCGGACGGAATGCGTATTCCCTTATCGCAGGTGGCGTCCGTGAAAATCGAGGAAGGGCCTCCGACGATCAGCCGGGAAAAGGTTCAGCGACGGATAACGGTTATGTGTAATGTACGGGGCCGTGACATGGGGGGATTTGTTGCCGAAGCGCAGCAAATAGTGAAGGATCGGGTTGATCTGCCGCCTGGATATTATGTGGAATGGGGCGGTCAGTTTGAAAATCAGATCCGTGCCCAGCGCACCCTGATGGTTGTTGTCCCGCTTGCAATCTTTTTAATTTTCGTATTGCTGTACATGACTTATGGGGCGGCCCGGCCCGCGCTGCTGATTATTTTAAACGTGCCATTCGCCGCTGTCGGGGGAATTGTCGCCCTGTACCTGTCCGGGGAATATCTCAGTGTGCCGTCATCCATCGGATTCATCGCCCTGTCCGGCGTGGCGGTCTTAAACGGCGTCGTCCTGGTGTCGTATATCATACAGCTGCGAAACGAAGGGGAATCGGTTGAGGACGCTGTACTCAACGGGGTTACACTCCGTCTCCGTCCCGTATTGATGACCGCTTCGGTGGCGGCGCTGGGCCTGATCCCTCTGTTGTTGTCATCCGGGGTGGGCGCCGAGGTTCAACGCCCTTTGGCGGTAGTGGTTATCGGGGGCCTGATCTCATCGACGCTTCTGACCCTGCTGGTGCTGCCGGCGCTGTATCGCTGGTTTGACTTAAAGCCCAGGGAAGTTGAATTTTAAAAAAATCAAACGGCCGCCGGGACATCGCGGATCATTGAGGGTCCGGTTCCCGGCGGCTTCAAAAAAGGAGGATATAATGAAACAGATCAAAGCCTTTATCAACCCGATCAGGCTGGATGCGGTCGAAACCGCGCTGGGACAGATCGCGGGGATTCCGGGACTGTCCATAAACAAAGTCCATGGATACGGCCGATGTAAAACCGGTCAAAAAGAGCTGAGCGAAAAAATTGAGCTGCAAATCGTCGTCAGGGATGAACTCGTAGGGACTATTGTTCAGTGTCTTCAGGATGCCGCGCGAACGGGGTTTGTGGGGGACGGTAAAATATTTATCTCCACTATCGACGATGCCATCCGGATCCGGACCGGTCAGTGGGGAGAAGCGGCTTTATGACCGGACAATAATGATGATCAGGAGGAATGGATACATGAAAAGGGATATTATTTCAAAATTCATCATTACATTGCTTTTCGGAGGATTATGTATTTACGGGGCCGCATGTTCACATATACGAACGCCTTCCCTAAACAGCCCTGATATTCGGGTGGAACGATTGTCCCAAAAAGGCGTTAACATATCCGAACCGAAAATTTATCTCACTGACGGCCTGCTCGTTGTTTCCGGAACCATGAAAAAAAGCGGTATCCGTTCGCGGCTATATGGCCATGCGGATATTGTAATTGTCAATTCCAGCGATTCAATCGTAGCGAAAAAAAACGCCATTCTGTTCAGAACGCAACGGAGCAGAATACGTTATGAATATAATTATACCGCTGAATTCCCGTTTTCATCTTCGGTTGAAGGTTTAAGTATGCGAATCGCATACCACAGGCCCGGATATGATTCGTTTTACTGCGGATATAATCCGGCACAGTGAGCTTAGGGTTCACGAAAAAATAAATTTACATTTTTCAGGAGTCGAGGTGCCGGGCATGGCAAGGCGCGAATACCGGGCGTATTTGAGCGCCGAGCAACACCGCCAGGCCGGATACATCGGCTTATTAAAATGTGAAGTTATTTTTGAGTGAGCCCTTAGGTCCTGACCTTGATCCTGGCAGCGATACTCGACGTCCCTGAGCGCCGGGTATCGCTGCCGAGCTGTGCAGTTACCGGTTTAAGCGCTACAGGCGCTCTATGACTTTTTTAAGCTTTTTTTGAATTTGGGTCGCGATATCCCCCAGGTCCGGATTTTTTATTGCCTGCATGGACGCAACCGGGTCGACGGCCGCAACTTCAAACCGGCCGTCCGCAACCTCCTGGATAATCACATTGCAGGGCAGCATTACCCCGATCTTGTCTTCCGCCTCCAGCGCCCTATGGGCATACGGTGGATTGCATGCGCCTAATATCCGGTATTTCCTGAAATCAATATCGAGTTTCTTTTTCAATGTTGCCTGAACGTCTATATCCGTTAATATGCCGAACCCTTCTTCCTTGAGGGCTTCTGAGGTCTTTTGGACAATGTCCTCGAAACTTCCCGTAATTGTTTTGTTAAAATAATAATTCATGTTGCCTCCTTACCTGTTTATTAGCGCCTGTGTTATTGCCATGGCCGAAAAAAATACCGGCCTTCTGTCTTAACAGTTAATAGATACAAATACTGTGCCATATTATGATATAATTTTTAAAATCAACCTTGGTTCCTGTAACCTGCCATATTAAATTGAATTTATCAGCTTTGATGGCGTCGTAAAAAGTCCCATCTACTGCGTTGTAGCGGGTCGCGAAATGCTCGGAATACTTAATGTATGCCTCTGCTTTCGCGACTCCACTACGCCTTGTATATGGAACTTTCTACTTAGCCATCGTAACGGGTTGACAGACTTTTTACGAGTCCGTCATATTTTAATGGCGGTCTTTGTCGCGGCCTGTAAAGCATCATCCGATAGGCAGGATGTCCGAATCAAACTGCTCGTTTAAAACCTCCGCCATGGCGAGATAAATAGCGGAAAATCCGCATACGATCCCTTCATAGCCCGCAATGGTGCCGATGAGTTTCGATCCGGTCCAGTCTTTTACTGCCAGCAGAAAGAAGAGGATGGTAAGTGAGAGGAATATGAACTGCAGGCACCGGTTTGCCTTGAGCGTACCTATAAACATGAAGAATGTGAATAGACCCCACATGAAGAGGTAGCACGCCATGAACGCCGGCGGCGTAGCCGCGACCCCGCCTATCTTCGGCAGGAGGATAAGCGCCACGAGGGTAAGCCAGAAATGGCCGTACGAGAGAAATGCCAGCATGCCGAAGGTGTTTCCTTTCTTGAATTCGAAGATGCCCGCTATGATCTGGGCGATTCCGCCGTAGAATATTCCCATGGCCAGAATCATGGCGCTTAAGGGGAAAAAGCCGGCGTTGTGAATGTTGAGCAAAACAGTGGTCATTCCGAAACCCATGAGGCCCAGGGGCGCGGGATTGGCTAAATTGTCGTCCATTATCTCCTCCTTCGTGTTGGTATTTTTTATAAAACTCGTTTACATTATGGGGGAAATACCCGATACTTACAAAATCACCTTTCTGTTTTACTTACCGGAGAAAAAACATGAAATCAAGAACTTCCAGAATTTTCATCCTGATTGCAATCGCCGCGCTCGTGATCCTCTTTTTTTCGCTGGGCCTTCAAAAATACATGACCTTCGAATATCTCAAGTCCCGGCAGATGGCGCTTGAAAGCTTCTACGCCGGCCATCGGCTTATGACCATGCTGGCCTACATGGCAGGCTATATCATCGTGACGGCCCTGTCCCTTCCCGGCGCAACGGTCATGACCCTGGCCGGTGGCGCGGTCTTCGGGCTCTGGCTCGGATTGCTCCTGGTTTCTTTTGCAAGCACGATCGGCGCAACCCTTGCTTTTCTGGCAGCCCGTTTTTTATTGAGGGACTATGTTCAGGAAAAATTTGGTGACAGGCTTAAAACCGTAAACGATGGGGTTGAAAAAGACGGGGCCTTTTACCTGTTTACCCTGCGCCTGGTGCCGGTTGTTCCTTTTTTTGTAATTAATCTTGCCATGGGGCTGACCCCGATCCGTATGGGTGTCTTTTATATCGTAAGCCAGGTGGGGATGCTCGCCGGCACGCTCGTATATGTGAATGCGGGAACGCAGCTTGCGCAGATAGATTCATTGAAAGGGATATTGTCGCCGGGGCTGATTTTCTCTTTCGTCCTGCTGGGTTTTTTCCCGCTGATCGCAAGAAAAATTATCTCAATGGTCAAGGCAAAAAAGGTTTTGTCCGGATATCCGCGTCCGGAAAAATTTGATTATAACCTCGTTGTCATAGGGGCGGGGGCCGCCGGGCTCGTGACGTCCTATATCGCCGCCGCCGTCCGGGCAAAGGTGGCCCTGATTGAAAAGCACAAAATGGGGGGGGATTGTTTAAACACGGGCTGTGTTCCGAGCAAGGCTTTGATCCGTTCGGCAAAGATTTTATCGTATGTGAAACGGGCCGAAGAATTCGGGTTTGAGAGCGGAAATATAAAATTTGATTTCGCACGGGTCATGGAACGGGTCGGAAACGTTATCAAAAAAATAGAGCCCCATGATTCCATAGAGCGTTATTCGGACCTGGGCGTTGAATGTATCACCGGCGAGGCAAAAGTCGTTTCGCCGTATTCCGTTGCGGTAAACGGCCGCACGCTTACGACCAAAAAGATAGTAATTGCAACCGGGGCAAGGCCGTTTGTCCCGCCGATTCCCGGGCTTTCCAAGGTGGATTTCCTGACCTCGGATAATGTGTGGGAAATCAGAAAGCTGCCCGAACGGCTCGTGGTGCTCGGCGGCGGACCCATTGGCTGTGAATTGACACAGACCTTTTGCAGGCTTGGCTCCATTGTGACCCAGGTGGAGATGCTCCCCCAGCTCATGGGCCGGGAGGACGAGGATGTTGCCGCGCTGATCAGGGAAAAGCTCGAAAAAGAAGGCGTCCGGGTTTTGACAGGGCACCGGGCCCGCGAGGTGAAAATCGAGGGGGACGAAAAAATCCTGGTATGTGATTGCAATGGAAAGGACGTTTTTTTGCCCTTTGATGAAATCCTGGTTGCGGTGGGACGTGCGGCCAATACGGCGGGATTCGGCCTGGAGGAGCTGGGCGTGGAACTTACGCCCCGGAAAACAATCGCCGCAGATGAATTTCTTAAAACCAATATTCCGACCATCTATTGTGCCGGCGATGTGGTCGGTCCGTATCAATTCACCCATGTGGCCGGTTTTCAGGCGTGGTTTGCTTCCATAAACGCGCTTTTCGGCGGAATCAAATCGTTTAAAGCCGATTACGCCGTGATCCCGTGGACGACCTATACCGACCCCGAGGTGGCGAGGGTGGGCTTGAATGAAACAGACGCACTGGAAAAAGGCATCCCCTATGAATTAACCCGTTATGACATGGCCGAACTGGACCGCGCCATCGCCGATTCCGAAGCGCACGGGTATATCAAGGTGCTCACAAAACCGGGCAAGGATAAAATTCTGGGGGTCACGATCGTCGGCGCGCATGCAGGTGATATCATATCTGAATACGTGTTTGCCATGAAGCATGGCATGGGGCTTTCAAAGATACTCGGAACCATTCATATTTACCCGACCATGGCGGAAGCCAACAAGTATGCTGCAGGGGAATGGAAAAGAGCCCATGCCCCGAAAAAGATTTTAAAATGGCTTGAAAAGTTTCATGCATGGGTGCGGGGATGATCGCGGGAGAATATCTGGGAATTGCAAAAATTTTATTTAAATTACATCGAAAATGAGCTATACAGATAAGGTTAAGGATATATCGGAAACAGTCGGCAGGATCTTTTCCCGCAATGCGGTTTTACTGAAACAGGAGTAAAGATGGAACAGATGGAAAGAGGGGTCAGCCCCATAAATATTGACCAGGAGATGCGCCAGTCCTATCTTGATTACGCCATGAGCGTAATTATCGGCAGGGCTCTGCCGGACGTGCGGGACGGTTTAAAGCCCGTCCATCGCCGCATACTCTTTGCCATGCGCGAGCTGAAAAACGACTGGAACAAGCCTTACAAGAAATCGGCCCGCATCGTGGGCGATGTTATTGGTAAGTATCACCCCCACGGTGATTCGGCCGTGTATGACGCAATCGTTCGCATGGCCCAGACTTTTTCCCTGCGCTATCCCATGGTGGACGGGCAGGGGAATTTCGGTTCCGTGGACGGGGACCCGCCGGCGGCCATGAGGTATACCGAGGTCCGCATGACCAGGCTCGCACACGAGATGCTTGAAGACATCGACAAGGAGACGGTCGATTTCCAGGTAAACTACGATGAGACTTTAGAAGAGCCCACCGTGCTTCCTTCCAGGATTCCGTCGTTATTGCTTAACGGTTCTTCAGGCATAGCCGTGGGTATGGCTACAAATATTCCGCCTCATAATCTTACCGAGCTTTGCGGCGCTCTTTCAGCCCTTATCGACGACGATGATCTGACGGTGGATGATCTCATGGCGTATCTTCCCGGGCCTGATTTTCCCACGGGCGGCATTCTTTACGGCACGGCCGGTATAAGAGACGCCTATACCACGGGTCGGGGGAAGCTGCGCATCAGGGCACGGGTCGACATAGAGATCGATAAAAAAAGCATGGCCGAAACCATAGTGGTTCATGAACTCCCCTACCAGGTCAACAAGGCGAACCTGATCACAAAGATCGCCGACCTTATCAAAAATAAGCAGATAGAGGGGATCCGGTATGTGCGCGACGAGTCGGACAAGGACGGCATGCGCATCGCCATCGCCCTTAAAAAAGACCAGATCTCGGACGTTATCTTAAACCGGCTGTACAAGCAGACACAGCTTGAAAACACGTTCGGCATCATCTTTCTTGCGGTGGTCAACCGTCGGCCCGAGCTGATGAATTTAAAGGAAATTCTTTTACATTTTATTGCGCACCGAAAGGAAATAATTGTCCGCAGGACCCTCTATGACCTCAACAGAGCCGAGGCCCGCGCCCATCTTTTAGAAGGGCTGATCATCGCCCTCGACAATCTGGACGAGGTGGTGGCCCTGATTCGGGCATCCGCGTCACCGGCGGAGGCAAAGGAAGGGTTGATTGTAAAATTCGAACTTTCCGCAATCCAGGCCCAGGCCATTCTCGACATGAGGCTTCACCGGCTCACCGGACTTGAACGTGAAAAGATCAAGGCCGAGCATGTGGAGATTTTAAAGGCTATCGCACGGTTTAAGGAGATTTTGTCCAATGAGAGGCTTGTTTTAAACATCATCAAGGATGAGCTTGCCGAGATAATCGCGACATTCGGAGACGCACGGCGCACAACGATCGTTGCCCGGACCCGGGAGATAAACATAGAGGATATGATCGCGGAAGAAGACATGGTGGTTACGATCTCCAATGACGGGTACATCAAGCGCAATCCCATCACCCTGTACGGCCAGCAGCGTCGCGGCGGCAAGGGAAAGACCGGGATGGGGACAAAAGAAGAGGATTTCGTGGAGCATCTCTTTGTCGCCTCCACCCATCATACCTTCATGTTTTTTACCAACCTCGGCCGTGTCTACTGGCGCAAGGTGTATGAAATACCGCAGAGCGGCCGGGCCACCCGGGGCAAGGCCATTGTAAACCTGTTGAATTTTGAACCGGGCGAGCGCCTGACTACGGTGCTGGCGGTCCCTGCGTTTGAAGAGGGAAAGTATATCATAATGGCGGCCAAGTCCGGGCTGGTTAAAAAGACTGACCTTATGGCTTTTTCAAGACCCCGGCTCGGCGGCATTATCGCATTGAGGCTGAGGCCCGGCGATGAACTCATAGCGGCCCGACTCACGGAAGGGACGCAGAATATCTTTCTCTGTTCCCGGTACGGAAAATCGATCCGGTTCCATGAATCAGACGTGCGCGAAACCGGCCGGATTTCACAGGGCGTGCGGGGCATGCGTCTCGATGAAGGGGACGTTTTGGTGGGCATGGAGGTCCTTTCACACGGCCAGACCCTTTTTACCGCCACGGAGAACGGATTTGGAAAAAGGACTTTAATTGATGAATACCCGGTCCAGAAGCGGGGCGGAAAAGGTGTTATCACTATCAAGACGAGCGAGAGAAACGGCCGGGTGGTGACCATTCTGCTTGTCGATGATAAAGAGGAGGTCATGCTCGTCAGCAACGGCGGGAAAATCATACGTATCCCAATGGCCGGGATTTCGGTCATCAGCAGGAACACACAGGGAGTTAAGCTCATTGATGTGGATGTTGATGAGTGCCTGGTCAGCGCCGCAAGGCTTGCGGAACAGGACGAGGAGCAAAACGAGACCCCGGACGGAGAACAAGACGTGGAACAAGGCGAGGAACAAGACGGAGAACAAGACGGAGAACAAGACGGAGAACAAGACGGAGAACAAGACGAGGAATAAGATGGATATCAAATCTATGAGGATAGGGGTTGTTGGCGCCGGGAGCTGGGGTACCGCCATTGCAAGCCTTCTGGGCATGAACGGGTTTGGCGTCGATCTATGGGCGCTTGAGCAGGAAGTGGCGGACAGCATCAATGACAAGCATGAAAACAATCTGTTTTTATCCGGGCTCGCCCTGTCTGAAAATGTCAGGGCGTCTACTGATCTGACATCGGTGGTATCGGACAAAAAGCTGGTGGTCATCGTGGTTCCCTCCCATGTTTTCAGGGATGTGGCAAGCCGTATGACCAAAGACCTTTTACCTTCCGCAGTTATTGTCTCGGCGTCAAAGGGGATTGAAAATAAAACGCATTTGACCATGTCCGGGATTATGGCCGAGACCTTCGGAGAGGCGGTGAACAATCGGCTGGCCGTGCTTTCCGGTCCGAGTTTCGCCCGGGAGGTTGCCGTCAAGGTGCCCACTGTGGTGACTGCGGCATCCGTTGATGCGGGCGTGGCGAAATTTGTCCAGGAGGTATTTGCGGCCCCGTATTTCAGGGTTTACACCAATTCCGACGTTATCGGCGTGGAACTTGGCGCGGCCGTAAAGAACGTGATTGCAATCGCCTCCGGAATCGTGGACGGCCTGGGGCTGGGTTTAAATACACGGGCGGCATTAATAACACGGGGGCTTGCCGAGATTCAGCGGCTCGGGGTCCGCCTTTCGGCCAATCCCCATACCTTTGCCGGTCTTTCCGGCGTGGGTGATTTGATACTGACCTGTACCGGAACACTGAGCCGGAATCATACCGTGGGAAAGATGATCGGTGAGGGGAAAACCCTGGCCGAGATACTCTCTTCCATGCGGATGGTGGCCGAAGGCGTCAAAACCGCACACTCCGTCTACAATCTTTCCAACAAGCTGGGCGTGGAAATGCCCATATCCCATGCAGTTTATGCGGTTCTTTACGAGGGCCTTTCGGCCAGGGAGGCCGTATACCGGCTCATGACCCGGAATCTTAAAGACGAATTCGACTCATAAATACGGTCAATGGGGATACAATGAACAAGGAAAGAATCCAAAAAGATACAATCGAAATTGTCTCTTTGCACGATGCGGATGATTCGGTATACTGGTTGTCCCGCAGCCCTGCCGACAGAATTGAGGCAATTGAATTCATGAGAAGGGTGATGTTCGGCAATGATCGAGTTTCCGCAAGACTTCAAAGAGTTCTTACTATTACTGAACTCAAGGGGAATTGAATATCTCGTGATCGGCGGTTATGCCGTTGGGTATCACGGCTATCCACGGGCCACAGGTGATATGGATGTGTGGGTTGCCATCCATGAAAAAAATGCGGCAAAGCTTGTCGATGCCCTGAGAGAGTTTGGCTTCGATCTTCCCGAGCTGGAAAAAAGTCTGTTTCTAACATCCGGAAAAATTATCAGAATGGGCGTTCCTCCCATACGTTTGGAAATTTTGACCTCGATTGACGGACTTGAGTTTGAAACATGTTATAGAAATCGCATTGTTACTGATATCGGAGACATCAAGGTTAATTTTATTTCAAAAGGCGACCTTTTGATTAATAAACGGGCTTCCGGCCGATTCAAGGACCTGGACGATATTGAGAAATTGCAGGAATGACTACCTCTCCTCACAAAGGCGCAGGACACCGGAAACGCCTCAGGGATAAATTCATGGCCTCGGGCCTTTCCGGGTTTGCCGATTACGAGGTGGTGGAGCTTCTTTTAACCCTTGCCACACCGCAAAGGGACTGCAAGGACTCGGCCAAGGCGGCGCTTAAGAGGTTTTCCACCTTAAAGGGCGTGCTCGAGGCCCAGGTAAAAGACCTTTGTGAAATAGACGGTATCGGCCCCAAAAATGCATTCGGCATCAAGCTGGTGTTGGCCGTTTCCGCAAGATATCTTGAGCAGCGCCTTGAAAAGACGGACCCGCTCGCAAATTCCGCGTCTTTGTTTGAATACCTC
>JAADHK010000070.1 GCA_013151835.1 Deltaproteobacteria bacterium | reverse complement strand
CGGAATATTCCCGATATTCCTGCACTTTCGCGCCTTGCCAGCCGGGCGCCTCAACACCAAAAATCTGTGAACTTATTCCTGCGCGAGCCCTAAGTTAAAAGTTCCATATACAAGGCGCAGTGGTTTTTCAGGAACGAAGGTATACATATAGTATTCCGAGTGACTGAAAAAACGCTGCAACGCAGTAGATGGGACTTTTAACGACGCCATCAACCTGAACTCAGGCCTTGATTGCCCCCCCTCACGTAAAACCCGCGCCTGCCGTACAGGTATAGCAATGATCCGCCGTGGCGATTGGAGAGCCGGCCTCGGGCTTGCCTTCCATGTCGGATACATGAACCCTTTTCCTCCCGGCCATGGGAATCCTTCGTGCCAGGTTGAAATCACAATCATAAAGGTATCCGTCCCAGGAAACCGAAACAAGGGTCCGGCACATGACGTTTTCAACCGCGCAGGGATTAAACGCGTTGGCGAGCTTCTCCATATATGCGTCAAAGTTCCCCGAGTCCTTAAGCCAACTGCGGAACCTGCCGAGCGGTACATTGGCAAAGCTGTATAAATGGTTAAAAACAATCCCGGATTTTTTGCGTAGCACCTCCCGGAATCGTTTCTCTGATTTTTCTTGGGAAGGCGGAAGAAATGCGCCGGTGGGGTTGACCACCAGGTCGAGTTCCAGGCCTGTCCCGTTCTGCCCGTAACCGATGTCATTTAATTTATGGAGCGCATCCATGCTTGCCTGAAAGATTCCGTCTCCCCTCTGGGAGTCGGTCTGGGATTCGTCCAGGGAGGGGAATGATGCGACAATGGCCACGTGATTTTTTGCCATTAACTCGACCAGGCGCTCTCGTTTATTCTTGTTGAGAACAGAGAGGTTTGAGCGCACCATTGTTTTTGGCGTGGTTTTAGAAAGGGCTTTAACAAGATATTCAAGGTTCGGATTCAGTTCCGGCGCGCCGCCGGTAATATCAATGGTGTTAAACCCGCATCTTTCAGCATAGGAAATGATATCATCAGCGGTTTTCAGATCCATGTTTTCCCTGCGGCCAGGACCGGCGTCTAAATGACAATGCCGGCATTCCTGGTTGCAGAGCAGGCCGACATTAATCTGCAAAATGCTTGTTTGTCGGCGCGTTAATTCAAGGCTGTGCTTTTCGAGTGTTTTGTTGAAATGGTCCATTTTGTTTATTCTCTGTTGTCGATTTACTTTACAAGGAAATCTTTTGGGCAATATTTCTCATCTGAACGCCGTGAACAAGGGATGCGCCTCCCCGTATGGCATTTGCTACATGGACCGCCTCTGTCATTTCAGTAAGGTTCGAGCCTTTTTCAAGACATGCTTTGGTGTAGGCATCAATACAATAGGGACATTGCACGGCATGTGCCACCCCCAGCGCGATGAGCGCCTTTTCCCGTTCCGTGAGCGCGCCCTCGGCAAAAACGGCCGCATAATAATCAAAGAACTTTTTGGCCAGTTCCGGGGCGTTTTTTCCGATTTCTTCAAATTTGCCAAGGTCCTCCGGGTTATAATAGGTTTCCATTTTCTCTGCCTGTTTCATCTGGTTAACGGCCGTTTAAGGACCAGTCATAATCAAGGTATTTGATTTTAATGCCGCCTGATCTTGCACTCAGCTGTCTTCTTAAATTGCGTGCTGCGTGCTTGTTGATAAACGCAATAATATCATTATTAAAATCTTCTGCAAACCATTTAAATATACTGCTTACATGCAGTGTGTTGCCCTTGAGATAATTTTTCTTTGGGTTGTTGACAAAAGATTTGGCGGATGCGTCCAGTTGCTTGTTTAAAACATCGGCCTCATAGGGCTTGGAAATGAGTTTCGGGCAGCTTTTAGACGCACAATTAATGGCGAAATGGACTCTGTTGTCCTTGAACTTTGGCCTGAGGATATTGTTTTCAATGTCATCCAGCGTTAAAATCTTCCCGTCTATGCGGCAGATTTTTTTCTTCCAGGGACTGGAAAAAAATGATCCCATATCCTTGATCGATTTGATTCCCGGATAACCGCCTAAAATCAGCTTTATTGTCCATGCATTATAGGCGTTGATGTAAAAAGCAAATCGCTCGTTTCCCGACATCTTTTTTGTATCCGCAGATTCGAGTATTTTAAGATAGGCGTCCAGCTTTTTCTCTTCGGTTTTCAGCCCATGATAATCGACCACCCCATTTTTGATATATTTAGACAACAGGTCCGCGTAAAGGCTATTATCCACGCGATTATCGGCGGCCATTGCGTCCGATGTGATCATAAGCGCCATGCACAGGATCATGGAAAGTAGAATCATTGTTTTTTTCATTTGCATTCCTCTAATAAATTTAACAGCATGCCCCGCCGCTGCCTCCCTCATCCGGATTTTCCGCTTTCACGGATGCCGGCGCGCAATCAAACGGGCCGTAGTGCACTGACCGGTCGCCATACACTTTAAAATGACCGGCAAAGCGTGTGTCGGAAACCATTGCAGCGGTATTGCCGCACACCAGCATCTGTTTTCCGGTAATAAATCGATGGTGGTTGTCAAGATCGAAATAATGCGGATGATTGGGAATTGAGCCTTGATAAACAGCCACCTGGCCGTAATCCTCACAAATATCCTCAAGCGCAGCAAGTTTGAATGCCCGGATGGTCATGGAATAGAAATCGATCATGCCGATTTTTGTTTCGATTGCCGGGTTGTTAAGTAAAATTCTCCTTTTTGCCGTCACCCGGTAATCCGGGCAACCAAGGTCATTTAAAAGTCTCCTGAAATCTTCGATATACATGGCGCCGGCAAGACATTCCCCATGAAGAACCGGGTCATCTTTAAATTGTTCGGGCATTCTTCGCCCTGAAAAAATGTCCGAGAAAAACAATTCCCCTCCGGGCTTGAGCACGCGAAAAATTTCGCTCAATACGGCGTGCTTGTCCGGCGACAGGTTGATAACGCAGTTTGATATAACAATATCGACCGAGTTATCCGAAATTTTGGCCGACTTCAGGTCTTCGATATATCCTTTTTGAAAATCGACATTAGGATTTTGATATCCGAATTTGCGGGTCATGGAATCAATGCTGCGCCGGGCGATATCGAGCTGTTCGTCGGTCATGTCGATGCCGATGGCACGCCCGTTTTCTCCGACCAGTTTTGACGCGATATATACATCTCTTCCCGTGCCGCATCCGAGGTCCAGAACCGTGCAATCTTCCAGTACCGGCGGGATGGGAGACCCGCACCCGTAAAATCGATTAATGATTTCATCGTCGATTTGCTTTAAGGCGGCCTTTACTTCAACCGGCAGGGACTCTGTGCCGCAGCAGCAGGCGCTGGTCTTAAGATCGCTTGAACCGTGGAGGATTTTGCCGTAATAGTTTTTTAAATTTTCATGGGTAATGGATTGGTTATACATATTTCTCCTTTTGAATTAATCTGTGATTCCATTTATCGGCAAAGACAGTCATCATTCGCCTTGTTCTTAAATAATGGCTCAATTATTTTTGTAAACACCAGGGCGGCGATGATGCCGCCGGCTATCGGACCGAGAACATAAACCGTCAGAAACCCGTAATGATTGTCTGGAAAGGCGGCATCTCCCCAACCGACAAGATATGAAAAGAGTCGCGGAGCTAAGTCCCTTGCCGGGTTTAAACCCGCCTGGGTCAGGGGCGCGAGTATGGAAATAATGGCCGTCACAGTCAGCCCTATGAAAAGCGGGGCCAAAGAATCATCCGGCCTGCCGAGATTGCAACCCTCGGTTAACGCAAAAATCATGAAAACAAGTCCGAAGGTTCCGAATCCTTCAGCCAGAATCGCTGTCCATGTTGAAACCATGGCCGTGTTCCCGGCTCCCGGGTTAGGATAGAATTCTCCGAACATCATGGCGGTTTTAACTGATTCAGGGGTTCCCCGGACAATCGCATGAATGGATTCATATTGGGTGATGGATGATGAAAACAGGACGTAGAGAATTGCGGCGGCAAAAAAAGCGCCGGCAAGCTGGGCCACAAGATATACGGGCAATTTTGACGGGCTCATCCTTTTGCCGACCACCATGGCGACGCTGACGGCGGGATTTAAATGTGCACACGAAAGATGGCGTGTCGCATAGATCGCCAGCGCAACTCCGATTCCCCAGATTATAGCTACCTGAAAAAGTCCTATAAGAGCTGAAAACAAAACAGTGACCACTACAGATCCGCATCCGAAAAATACAAGAATAAATGTTCCGATGAATTCACCGGCAAAATCCCGGGCATATTTCATAAATTTTTACCCCGTGCTTCGTCCACCGCCCGGCGGACATCGGCAAGGCATCATCTCCCCTTGGGATTTTTATTTGCACAATCACATCTGCCCAGTTGTTTTTCGTTGATAATCTTTTCCATGATTAAAGATTTTCCCTTTTTGATAAAATCGGCTCGGATGTCCTCTGCGCTATACCCGAAACAATAACAAACCAGATCGTTGTCTTTTTTCACACTTCCTCCTTAATATAGCATTTACATCATCTCAATAAGCCCCCTGAGATGAAAGTGGAGCCTCGCATCCACGGCGCTTCGCCCGTCTGCTTTTCCAGTTAACCGGGAAACCGTTTGTGCCAGGCTTCCCGGGTCAAGAAATTTTTCCATGGGTAATCCCCATTCAGAGGGGAGCTGGGCCATCCAGAAAAAAGGCTGAGGGAATGTTGCGCCCTCCCATAGGATCCCCCGGTCATAGAGCATGTATATATCCCAGGCTGTTTTTTTCAGAAGAAGGGTCTTTGCAACCAGGCCGCCCAATAGGCGCTCCGGGTCCCAGAAATGAGAGACCCTGACGTCGGAAAAGGCGGCCTCATTTGTCCGCGCGGCCTCAATGGAATCTTCATCTCCCATCATCGGCAGCCACACCTCAAACCCATTTAAGTATTCATTTTCCGTATCTTCAAAAATCCCTCGGACAACACCTTGTCCATAGCGGCAAATGCCTCATGTTGGTGACAGGATCGTCACGATTCTGATCGTTTCAGCCTCAGCATTAAATGCTTGTCGAAATTTTCCCGGATGCAGCGTTTCCATAACATTACTCCTTTTAAAGGGCCGGGAGTGCAAAAAAAATCGGTCATAATCTCTTATCATACAGGGATATTTCAGCTTGCACAACAGCTCAACTTATTGACATCTTTTTTAAATGAAAGGGCTGCCAGCTTCACCCCTTCCGAAAGGGTGAGATACGGATGAAAAGATGACGCCAGTTCCTGGGCCGTTATCCCCGATTTAATGGCCATGCTGACCTCCATCAGCAGTTCCGATCCTTCCGGTGCGAGAATCCTTGCACCGAGCAGTTTATCCGTTTTTTTATCACGGATAAGTTTTATAAACCCTCTTGTATCCCTTGCAGCCAAAGACCTGGGTA
This sequence comes from Deltaproteobacteria bacterium, assembly GCA_013151835.1. GTDB lineage: Bacteria > Desulfobacterota > Desulfobacteria > Desulfobacterales > Desulfosalsimonadaceae > JAADHK01. Next base: position 14,555 of record JAADHK010000070.1, on the reverse strand, counting down.
CACTGGAAAGGGGCAGTGTGCTGACTTCCGCATCATATCCCTTTGCTGCGGCCTGTTGTTCGTCCATGCCTACCCCGGCAAGTTGCGGGTCCGTGAAAACAACCCAGGGAAGGACATCATAATTGGTGGTGTTCATTTTTTCTAGAATTGCATTTTCGGCGGCAAGGTTTCCTTCATAGGCTGCGGTATAAACAAACATGGGGCCTCCGATTACATCCCCGGCGCCATATATGTTGGGCACGCTGGTTCTCAATGAATCATCTACCTTTAAAAAACCGTTTTCATCGGTTTCGATTCCAGGCACATCAAGCCCTATATTGCCGGTGTTTGCTTTTCGACCGGCGGCAATCAATATATGTGATGCGTTAAAAGTTTTCAATTGTCCATTGGTTTGCGTTTTAACGGCAACCTGATGATCTGTTTTTATGATTTCCCGGATTTCGACGTTTGTATGTATTTTCAGTCCCTCATTTTCCAGATATAATGCAAGCGCCTCCGTCAGGTCGGCATTTTCCCTTGCCATAATCCTTGGAAGCTGTTCCAGAATCGTAACCTTGCTGCCAAACCGGGAAAATATCTGTGCGCTCTCTAACGCGATGTAGCCACCGCCGACAATAATCATTGATTCAGGGAGCGTATCGAGTTCAAAAAGGGTTTCGTTGGTTAAATACCCGGATGTGGATATTCCGGCGACATTGGGAATCACCGGTGATGCGCCGGTTGCAATGATAATGGCATCTCCATTGATCTGGTTCCCATCCACGGCAACGGTTTTACTATCCACTAAGGTACCCATCCCTTTTATTAAGCGAACCCCGGATAGATTAGAAATAACATCAAGGTACTTCGCCTGTCGCAGTTCTTTTACAAGGCTTTGCTTTTGACCAATAATGGCCTTGAAATCAACGATTCTGCTTTTTGATTGAATGCCGTCAAAATTATGAGAAAAAGCCCGGTGATGCGCTTCGGCCGCGCGAATAAGGGTTTTGGACGGGACGCAGCCGACGTTGACGCAGGTGCCGCCGATGGGTAGAATGTCATTGATCAAGGTTACCCTTGCGCCGAGCTCAACGCCCCGGATGGCCGCCGCAAAAGCCGCTGATCCGCCGCCCAATATGATGAGATGTTTGCTGTCCATGATCATTTTACTTTTTCTGCCGATGGATACCCGGCATTAGTGGTGGCCGTTATCAGGTCTTTTACCGTGACCCTGGCCGGGTCATAGGTGATTTTTGCTTCCGGTGGTTTTCGCGTGACCTTTACCCTGTTGACGCCGTCTAACCGGGTAAGCGCTTTTTTTATTGTCAGGGTGCACGCAAAACAGGTCATGTTGCTGACCGTCAGCACCACCTGCTTCTCGGCCGGGGCATTGTTTGCGGTTCCGCCATAAACAAGGGGAAGAAAATAAGGAAAGGCCAGCAGGGCCACAATAATGACCGTCACTATCCAGAGGATTTTCCTGGTTCTTTGTTTTGGCGCATCATCGCAGGCGCACTCGATCTTCGGTTTTCGGTAAACCCGGTAAAAGGCAAACGCAAGCAGCAAGAGCGTAATTGTGATAAAAATCGGCCGATACGGTTCCAGGGCGGTTAAACTCCCCATCCATGCGCCCCCGATACCGATAGACACCAGAAGCAGAGGAAGCAGGCAGCAGCTTGAGGCCAAAATCGCCAGCAAACCGGCCCCGAAAAGGGGCGATGAGATGCTTTTTTGTGTTGGGTTATTTTTTATGGTTTCCATTTTGTGCCTCCTTTGCACTCTGGGCTTCCAGTGATTCCAAAAACGAGCAGTTACCGATGGGGCTGTTTATCATACATTGTTGCGACATGTTTTTCAGCGCGGCATTAATCTGCTTAAGCGCCTTTATTTTTTCTTTAACCGCTGAAATTTTGTCTTCCACGCGATTTTTTACATCCCCGCAGGTAGCGCCTGATTTCATTCTGATGGATAAAAGGTCTTCAATTTCTTTTAGGGAAAACCCCAGCGCCTGGGCGCGTTTTATAAACCTGACCCGGACTACGTCATTTAATGTGTATTGCCGGTGACCACTTTTGTTTCGCAATGGCTTGGCAAGCAGCCCCCGGCGTTCGTAGAAACGTATGGTCTCGGTATTTACACAGGCTTTTTTAGCCAATTGTCCGATTAATAGTTTTTCCATTCTTTAACCTCTGACATAACAATAAGACCTGTACCTTGATACATGTCAAGGCTTCGAGCAAAATTTTTTTAGAGGTCCATTATAAATCACGGCACAAATTACCGGTAAACCATTATGCCGCTATATGTTTGAAACAGGGCAGGCAGCAACATCGTCGTGTTGGAGATACCGTGGGCCAGCGGCAGCATTTTGCGCTTTTTTTCTTATATCGTAGATGGCCGCAAGGATGGCCACAGCTTGAAAAACCGGATGTGCAAGAAATATTTTAATCCTCCGTGCTTGTAGAATAACGGCACCGCCCGGGAAACACTTCCGGTTGCGGCGCCGTTATGTCATCTATTTGAATTCATGGACGAGAATAAAATCATTGGCCGCCCGGGTGCCGTGACATCCCACACAACCTTTCGGTTTCCCGAACTTGGCGGCTTTTCCATCCGGGCTGTATTTTACCCAGAACCAGTCGCCGTCATCCGGATTGTATCCCTTTACCTTATACATGACCGTTACGACTTTAAGTTTTTTATCTTTGCCGTAATTTTCCTTTACCTCGATGCTGCCAAACTGAACAGGTGCATTGCTTGAATGAAAGGCACGGTTGTTTACATAAACCTTGTGGAACGGGCCGTGGGGCGCGCGGCCCGGCTGCATGCCCTGGTGGTCCGGCCAGAACTGCCATTTGTCATAGGGCGAAACCTTGGTGATGTAAGTCCACAATGCATCCGGATCAGCTTTGGGCATCGCAGGTTCCGCGAAGGCCCAGATTGTAAATCCTATTGTCAGGGCGATCACGATGGAAAATGTTGTTGCGAATCGATATTTCATTTTTTTCTCCTTACTATGGTTTGTTGGTTAAAATGTCGTCTAAGAAACGACACCACAGCGGCCCGGTTAATATAATATCTTTGAGTCCGGGTATTTTTCTTTCCATTTCCCCCATTGCCTGTCATCCGATTCTAATTTTGGAAGCATGCGTTTATAATATGGCCCCTGAATGCCCATCAAGCCCTTGCGGTATGGATACCACAGCGTTTGGGTCTCATGGTCGTACAATACAAAAACATTGTCATAGGTCCATCCGGAAGGAGCCAGCGTCAGGGTTTTGCCGTCTATCCGGCGGCTGTACACAGCCGCTAAGTCCGCAAGCGGTCAGTACCCGACGGCAATGGGCGTATCCGCAATCACGCTGTTTGCAATTTCATGACGCCTCAACTTGGATACGGAGTAAGCGTGGGCCTCATCATCTTTGGCAATGCCGATCACCCGCATATCCGAAGATGCGAAAAAACCATTAGATCTTAATTTTTTGTCATCAACCGGGACAATGGCGTTTCGACCAATGCCGTACTGGAAGTTTTCCGGTTTGAACCCGAGTCCCGCAGCTTGCGTAACATCCCATTTTTCACCGTGACGATCCTGAATGTATATTCGATTGTCGGGCTTTTTTACTTTGGTAAATGCCGAAGCCGAAGCACAAAAACCGATTAAACTCAGCAAAACAAAAAGGATGATTGTTTTTTTGTAAATATTCATTGTACGCCTCCGCTTCAGGTATGAATTAAAAGACCAAGTGGCTAAACTAAAGTCGGTTCAATTGCGGAAAACTTACAAAAAAAGAAGGAAAGATTCTGATTTTAAGTATTATAGCAAGGCTGATTTGATATTATATTGGTTGGTTAATGGGAATGTTCATGTATGGTTTTTGTAATGCGGTCGATTGCTTCATTGGACAGGCCGCCGGCCGGAGATGCCGCTTGCAGGACTTCATCATATCGCATGGCTGCTTTTTGGATGATTTGTAATTGTTTACGGAATCGTCGGCAGTATTTGCACATGGCAAGATGAAACATAAGCCCAATCCGCTGAGCCGGCGAAAGCCTTTGGTCCATTCCGGAAGATACCAGCGCAGATGCCTGTCTGCATGTTAACATTTTAATTCACCTCAACGTTTCAGTCCAAACCTGTTTTCTTCAAGGCAGGTTCTGAGTTTCAAACGGGCACGATACAATATTACCCACAAATTAGTCGTTGTAATATCTAAAATCTTACAAATTTCATCGGCGTCAAGGCCGTCGACTTCCCTGAGGGTAAATGTCATTGACAGTCGTGTGCCAATGTTTTCCAGGCACTTATAAAATAGTTTGAAAAATTCATGCTGCTCGAATATTTTCATGGGGTTTGAAAGCCATTTTGCCGGGCCTGTTTTCCAGCGGCCTTTATCGTCAAACATATCTTCTGATGCCGAGGCAAAGGGTTCAACATCCTCAACGGAAAATTCCTTTTGATTTTTTTTTACATGATCGATGAGTTTATGCCTTAAAATCCCAATCATCCAGGTGAGGACTGACGACTTTCCCTTGAAGGTTTTTCGGGCCTTTAAAGCGGCCAGAAACGTTTCCTGAACCAGGTCCTCGGCAACTGCGGAATCATGAACCCGTGATAGGGCGAATTGGTAAAGCTTGTCGCCATACGCTTCCACCCATTTTTCAGGATCAATGGTTAATGCTTTTTTTTCAGTCTTACTCATGATTCACTCGTAAAAAGTCAGTCAATACAGTTACGATGGCTAAGTGGAAAGTTCCATGTACAAGGCGTAGCGGTGTCGCGAAAGAGGAGGCATACTATAGTATTCTGAGCATTTCGTGACACGATACAACGCAGTAGATGGGACTTTCCACGACGCCATCAATCATGCCCCGGAACATCCTTTTCGCCCCGGCACCATTTCACGGTGTCGAGCGTATCAAAGAAAAGGCTTATACTATTTATAAGCAGGAGGGTTGCGGCAAGGATCAGTTCCGGTTTTCCCATGGCCGGGCCACCTGTGAGGTTCAAGAGGCGAAAAATGATGAAGAGCGTCAAAGGCGTCCATGCAAACAAATGGGGAATGGCCATCAAACGGCTCATTCCTCCCTCGTAAAGCATGATCGGTACATTTGTGGCAACCACGAAAACGGCGGCAACGGCTGCGGCCATACCGGTAGGGGTATGGGTGAACAAAAACGCGGCCGCATTGACCGGCACCAATATGAACGCCACCCAGACCTGTACCCATAGAGGCAGCGAGCGAAATGAAATCCGGACGGCCACAAGCGAAAATCGATGTTTATTTTTAGCCATGGACAATCCCTTCAATTAAACAATAAAAAGGCCGGATAAGCGTCATATCACTTTCGAGCCGGGTGTTTTTCCGCCCCCCACGCTTTCCATTTCCCGGGGGTATCATAGGAGAGGCCGGTCATGTTTTTCAGGGCGCCAAGGGCGCATGTGCGGATGCTCTTATCCTGATCATCCAGGAGAGAAAGCGCATAGGGGATCAGGGTTTTATCTTTTGATTTAAGGAGCATGAAACCCGCCATTCTCCGGCGTTTCGTGTTCCCGGACTCCATGTTGTCTTTGATGAATTGAGCGACGTTTCGGCCGCCGATCTGCGCAAGGGCAAGACCCACCTGGAACTGGTATTTAAGCCCGCTTTCATAATAAAGATCTATGAGGGGCCGTGCAGCGGCCGGATCTCCGATTTCGCCGAGGGCAAAAATCACGGAATCCATCAATCGTGGGTTTCTCCCTTCAAGCAGGGAAAAGAGCACCGGCATTGCCTGATTCGCCTTCATTTCCCCCAGAGCTCTTACGGCCCCGGCCGGACCATCCGGAACTTCCTGTTTTGCGATTGAAATAAGCAGCGGGATCGATTCACGGTCTTTCATGCGGCCCAGAGCTTCCGCCATTTCGTCTCTTCCGGGTTGCCCCGACATTTGCAGTCGTGTTCTTAATACCGGGATTGCCGGATCATAAGCCTTTGCGCCCAGAACATAAGCAGCGGCGGCGTTATACACGGGATCTTCTTTCAACCGGGAAAATACGGCTTCGGCAATGGTGTCCGTGTTCATGCGGGAAAGGACATCCGCCGCATCCATGGCTATTGGTTTGTCGGGATTTTTTAAAAAATCACACATGGGTGAAACAGATGATTCGGCGCTTATGGCAACAAGTGCAGCGCCGATTTTTTTCCTGAAAAAAGGATCGGGGGTGGCAAATGAGGAAACGAGCGTAGGGATGCTTTTATACGTTCCTGCCCGTGACAGCGCATCTGCCGCAGCATTTCGCACAGGGGCGGGATTGTCTGAAACAAGCGTTAATAAAAAGTCCTCGCCGTTTTTAACCGGAAGCCTTCCAATTATTGCTGCGGCCTGCATCAATGGAAATCCGGAAAGACCAGGGTCTTTTCGGTGGGCCGAGAGAATAAACAATGATGCCCGGCTGTCGCCAATGGCGATAATGGCCTTGGCAATGGTGTTTTTTACTTCCTCGTTTCTACTCGAAAATAAAAGGCGGCAGAGGGGAATGACGGCCTGCTTGTCCCCGATTTTTCCAAGTGCCCCTATGATTAACTTTTTGTCGGGCACAGGCTCGTTTGCCACGCCTGGAGTTTCCGGGTTAAGCACTTCAAGCAGAACCGGCAGTGCCTGTTTTGCCTTAAGGTCTCCAAGCGCTTTTACCGCGCAATTTTTAACGGCACGGTTTGTATCATGGCGCAACCTGTCCAGGATCTGCGGGACCATGGATTTATCGCCGATTTTTCCTGCGGCAAGCAGGGCATGGGTCTTCATTCGCCAGTTATCTCCGGCAATCGCGGATTTTATTTCCGGAAGAGCGGCAGCGCCCATTTCCACCCACTTGAAATATTGGGTCATCATGGTATCTGCGGCCCTGGCGGGGACTGCCTGGCTGTCTGAAAAAGCGGGAACGGAAAGGATCAGGCTGGCAAAGAGTATGAAAATCAGCGGATATAGTATTTTTTTCATGAGGGCGTTTCTTTTCCGTGGGGGTCGTTTTCTTTCAAAGGATTTATTCGCCGGAACTCATGTTCGCTTCCGGCCCGATTTTTTTAAGCATCTCCCTGTATCCATTGATCTCTTTTTCAAACTGGGCAATCTTTTTTTCGCCGACAACGCGGTCCTGGCTGGTCAGGTATGTTTTTTTGCTGGTTTTTCCCAGTTCGGCTGTCCGGTCGGCAATATATTTTATAATGTCGATTCTGTCCTGAACTGATTTTATTTTAAACGTATAATATTCACTTTTTTCCTTGGGCGTGGCGGTCCCTTTTCGGATCTTATCCGCAAGTATGATGCTTTTTCCGAGCCGTTCACTTCGTTCAGGGTCAACGCCGAACCTGGGATCTTCGGGTATCCACATGTTTCCGGCAAGCTTTTCCTTCATCCTGGCCATTTCAAGCCGGTTTTCTTCGGAATCGGCAGGGGGTGGTTCCATGGAAGGAGATTCAGGCGCGGTCACGGCTTTTCCTCCCGGCCGGTTTTCGATTTTTTCCCGAGATCCAGTCATTGCTTTGGCGGTGGTTTGCCTGGCAGGAGCCTTTGTCATGGCTGTGGATTTTTTTACTGCCGTTGCGGGCTCAATAGGGATTGCATGGTGGGTGAACAGGCGGATTGCTGAAAATACAAGGGCTGAAAAAAGGAGCGCAAGAAGGCTCGCCGAAATAATCAAACTTTTTTTCTTCAAAGCAATATCTCCTTTGATGTTCGGAGTAGAGGCCGGATAAACAACAAAAAAGCCGCACGGGAAAATTTTCCCGCACAGCTTTTTTATTATGTATCGTATGTAATAAACGGTTTACATGAAAATTTCAACCGCAAAATAGATGGCATCTGAAACCCAGCCGTCAAGATAGTTGCGGGGATCGACCGGATGCTGGAGCAGGGAGTCGCTGTTTGCCGTGGCGATCTCGTCTATCGGTGAAAGGTTGGAACCATAGGTGGCGTTGATTTCGTCTATGATGTAATTTGCCGCAACCGAGTGGCCGGTAATTGAAGGATGCACACCGTCGAGGCTGAACACTCCGCCAAGGTAATCGGTTGTAATTGTTATCCGGCCTGCTGGTACGCCCGTGGAGTCTTTCAGGTCATGTCCGTACTGGTTCATGGTCATGAAAATGGCGTTGGTGTCGACAAAGGCCCACCCATTTGCAAGAGCCGCGTTTTCAATGACCTGGTTGTCCTGGACGGTTCTCTGCTGGATTACTGCGATATCGGCAGGGGTGAGCATCATGTTTGCAGAGGGCCGGAGCATCCAGAAGGGGTTTAATGATCCATTTGCAAAATGCGGATCAGTCACATCCTGGAGATACGCGATGCAGGTTACGTCAGGAATATTCATGACCGCTACGCCCTTGACGCTGCCGCCGTTGTAATCCATTTTAGAGGCGATTCGGTTTATGCACGCCATGAAATCATTCCTGAATTCATTAAAGGGGGTCAGCTTCCCGGTGTCGCAGGAAAGGGCTGCGCCTAAAATATCATTGTTGGCCAGCCAGAAGCTCACAAAGGTCGGGTTTCTGTCCAGACCCTGAACGACTTCCGGTGCCCCGTTGGCGCCTAGAACGAGTTTGTAGTACCCGCCTGCGGAGCCGCCGGTGCCAAGCCCGTCCTTGGCTGCCGAGCCGGTGATGCCGAAATTGTTGATCTTGGACTGATTATTATAGCTGTCCACCCGTACGCCGCCGACCAGGGGATAATAATACTGCCACCAGGAAATATTCCCCTTGAGCACGTCTTCTATATTGACCAGATAGCCGGGGAACTTGAGAAGAGGAAGGTTGAATTCAGTCCCCATTTTTTTTGCAATCAGGGAGGGATAGGCTTTGGGCTGGCGGGTTTCATCAACGGCGCCGCTCTGGAAGCCATGGGTCAGGCTGTCGCCAAGGGAGACATAACGCTCGAAAAGCGGGTTGCCGTTAAAGGAAGGCTTGGGCGCCGGTGGCTTTGAGCCGAGGGCGTAAACGGATGTGGCTCCGAAAACGAGTAAAATAATTGCGATAAAAAGTGTTCTTTTTTTCATTGTAATTGCCTCCGTAGGTTTATGGCGTATATTCGTTTGAATTTCTTAAATCTGTTGACGGGTGTAATATTAATTCGTGTCGTGAAACGTAAAAACATGAAAAGAACAATGTTTAGTCAGAAAATACCCTGGTTCATACTCCGGGTCAATCGGGGGAAACCTGAAATCAGGGTTCGATTTCCCTGAAATTGCATTTTTTGAGAAGTCATCAAACTTTTCTTGGCAAACCGAGATATTTTTAATAAGAGGTCAGGAATCATGATGATTTATTCAATTCGGAAGAGGTTGGTTTACATATGTTTGATGCGTTTGCATACCGGATGATCCGGGCTTTTTCAGTCATTCTCGGCACGGTTCCCACCGGGGTGGCCTCCTTGCTCGGTTCTGCTCTTGGCCGGATATGGTTTGTCATGGACAGGCGGCACAGGGATGTTGCCATACGGAATCTCACTACTGCATTCGGCGATGCGATGTCTATGCCTGCCATACGTTCGCTTGCCAGGAAAAATTTTATCTCTTTTGCATCAATTCTTTTTGAAATCGGATGGCTGGTTCGCGTTAAAAGAAAAGATGCCCGCCGTTTGTTTAAATTTTACGGCCTTGGCAATCTTATCGAGGCCAGGAAAAAGGGCAGGGGAGTGCTTGTACTTACCGCCCATTTCGGGAACTGGGAGATTCTCATCATGGCGGCCGATATGCTGGGCGCGCCCATGAGCGCGGTTTACAGGCCCCTTGATTTCGCCCCGTTAGACAGGTTTTTTGTAAACCTCCGCAGACGGTTCGGAGCGAGGATGTACCCAAAGAAGCGCGCCGTAATGGGCGTGATGCGGAGCCTTAAAAATAATGAACTTGTTGGTGTGCTCTTAGACCAGAATACCAACCTGGCCGGGGGCGTATTTGTTGATTTTTTCGGCAAACCAGCCTGCACCAACAAAGGGCTTGCCGTGCTTGCACGTGCCACCGGTGCTCCGGTTATTTCGGCTTTCCTGGCGAGGGAGGACGGGCTTTTTCATGTTGAATTCGGCCCGGAGATTCCTACGATTAAAACGGAAAATGAAAATTCAGATATTTATGCCAACACGAGGAATTACAACCGGGCGCTTGAATCGATAATTCGGAAACATCCTGAACAATGGTTCTGGGTCCATAACCGGTGGAAGACCCGGCCAACAGTGCAATGGAGAAAAAGATGAAGCTGAATGTTCCACCTTATATAAAGGATATAAAACCCTATGTGCCGGGAAAGCCGATTGAAGAAGTCGAACGGGAATACAAAATATCCGGTTCCGTAAAGCTCGCATCCAATGAAAATCCCCTGGGCCCATCGCCCATGGCGGTAAAAGCCTTGACCGACTCGCTATCGAAATTGAATCGTTATCCCGATGGATCGGGTTATTATCTTAAGAAAAAGATTTCCAAAAAATTAAACATTGTTCCTGATTCCGTTGTTCTGGGGAGCGGTTCGGATGAAATCATAGGGATGCTTGCCCGGGCGTTTTTAACACCCGAAGACGAGGTGCTCATGATCTCGCCTTCATTTTTGATGTATGAAATCATGACGCGGATTTCAGGCGCCCGTCCGGTTTTTGTGCCCCTAAATGGCCTTGATATAGATCTCGATGCCATGGCGGATGCGGTCACGCCTTCCACCCGGATGATTTTTATCACCAATCCGAACAATCCCACCGGGGCTATGGTAAAACACGACCGCCTTAAATCCTTTCTCGACCGGGTCCCGCAGGATATCATCCTGGTTATTGATGAAGCTTATATCGAGTTTGTGCGTGATAAAAGTTGTGCAAACGGTCTTTTCCTCTGCACGGGCGACCGGCCCGTTGTTGTCCTGAGGACTTTTTCAAAGGCATACGGGCTTGCGGGCCTTCGCATAGGCTACGGTGTGATGCCGCCTGAAATTGCGGGAATACTCGACCGCGTCAGACAGCCTTTTAATACCAGTCTGCCCGCCCAGGCAGCCGCAGCCGCAGCTCTGGATGATAACCTTTTTCTGGATCGGACCCTTCGGCTGGTTCATGAAGAAATCGATTTCATGAGGGCTGAATTGAAAAGGGGGGAGGAGATATCCTTTCCGACCCAGGCGAATTTTTTCCTGGTCGATGTGAGGACGGACGCGAATTTGTTCTTTACTGAAATGCTTAAACACGGCGTGATCATACGTTCCATGGTCTCCTATGGCTTTCCGGAATATATACGCGTAAGTGCAGGATTAAGAGATGAAAACCTGAAGTTCCTTGAAGCATTCAAAAAAGTGGCCACAAAATTGCAATGTAAGAATAATGCGGGAGAAAATATATGAAACCCATGCTTATTACCATAGACGGCCCTGCGGGCGCCGGAAAGACTACGGTCAGCCGGAGCCTGGCGGACCGCCTTGGATATACATACGTGGATACGGGCGCGTTGTACCGGGGGGTCGCCCATGCGGCCCTGGCACGGGGAATAGAAAGTGATGACGACAAGCGCCTGAAAAGTCTCATGGAAATCCTTGACCTACGCTTTAAACTCCTGGGATCAGAGCCGCGTCTGTTTTTAAACGGTGTCGATATAACCGATGGGATACGCACCCCCGAGATTACCATGATGGCCTCGGCCGTATCCGCGAGACCCGTGGTCAGAAATGCGCTTTTCGACCTGCAGCGCAGGCTGGGTGATAAAAAAGCAGCCGTTTTTGAGGGAAGGGACATGGGAACGGTTGTATTCCCTGATGCGGACGTCAAGTTTTTTCTTTTTGCCGACATCAGGAGTCGTGCGAAAAGAAGGTATGAGGAAATTAAGGGCAAGGGTGATCACACACTAGAGCAGGTGGAAGCCGATATGCGTGTCAGGGATGAAAACGATTCAACTCGCTCGGTAGCCCCGCTCGTTGCCGCAGACGATGCCGTGCGGATCGATTCCACTGCGCTCGGCATTGACGAAGTTATCGATGAAATGCTGACCCATGTCAGATTGAAGGCTTCGTAAAAAAGTGTTGTTTTTTTGATTAATGCCTGTTAATGGAATCGATTTATACTTTCCCGTTTAAGGAGAAGTATAATAAAAACAGGCAAAGGGGGTAAACAGGTAAATGGAAAACATTGTAGAAAACACTGAAAACGGGCAGGCGGATCAGGACCTGCCGGAAGAAGTAAAAGACGTGAGTGCGGATGAGTTGACAGCGGCGGCAGGGGCCGGTGACCAGAGCGAGGAGCCTGAAACCATGGAAGCGCTGATGGAGATGTATGACAGCATCAATCGCTTCGAGGAGGGTGAAGTCGTTAATGGTCGGATTATCTCTGTGGACAGAGACCATGTCCTTGTTGACGTGGGTTATAAATCCGAAGGCATGATCCCCATCTATGAGTTCAAGGATGAAAGCGGTGAACTCAATGCAAAGGTCGGTGATGAAGTCGAAGTCATGATCGAATTCTGGGATGAGGAAGAAGAACGGGTAATCCTGTCAAAGGAGAAGGCCGCCAAGGTCAAGGTGTGGGATTCGATAAAAGCGATCCACGACGACGACGGAACGGTCGAGGGGCTTATTACAAGCCGGGTAAAGGGCGGTTTTTCCGTTGATGTCGGTGTTCAGGCTTTTCTTCCCGGGTCGCAGGCTGACCTCAGACCCATCCGGAATCTGGATGAAATGGTGGGCAAATCTTTTGATTTCAAAATATTGAAGTTTAACCGCAAGCGAAATAATATCGTACTTTCCAGGCGGGTACTCCTGGAAATCGAGCGGGAAAAGCAGCGGGCTGAAACCCTTGCCGCCATAGAGGAAGGCAAGGTCATGGACGGGATTGTAAAGAATATTACCGAATACGGTGTGTTCGTAGATCTCGGCGGTGTTGACGGCTTGCTCCACATTACCGATATATCCTGGGGCCGTGTAAAACATCCCTCGGAATTATTTTCAATCAGTGATCCCATTAAGGTGATGATCCTTTCCTTTGATAAAACCACGGAAAGAGTATCCCTTGGCATGAAACAGCTCGTTCCGGATCCGTGGACCTTTGCCGCCGATCGCTATCCGGTTGGCGTCCGTATTACCGGGAAGGTCGTTAGTCTTACGGATTATGGAGCATTTGTGGAAGTCGAGGAAGGCATAGAAGGGCTGATTCACGTTTCTGAAATGTCATGGACACGCAAGGTGCGTCATCCCTCGAAAATGGTGAGTGTCGGTGAGATGGTCGATGCGGTCGTTCTTGACATCAGGCCGGAAAGCCGGAGGATATCACTCGGCATGAAGCAGACCATGCCCAATCCATGGGATGTTATTAGTGAAAAGTATCCGGTGGGCTCCGTGATCGAGGGAAAGATAAAAAACATCACTGATTTCGGTATCTTCATCGGCATAGACGACGATATCGACGGCCTGGTACATATCTCGGATATTTCTTGGATAAAACGGATCAAACACCCTTCCGAACTTTATAAGAAGGGGGATGTTGTTCAGGCCAAGGTCCTTGATATAGACAAGAACAACGAGCGATTTTCCCTTGGAATAAAGCAGCTTTCCGATGATCCGTGGAAGACGGTGTCCGAGCGTTACCCTGTGGGGACCGATATAAACGGCACCGTAACCAATGTCACAGACTTCGGCGTTTTTGTTGAGCTTGAAGAAGGGATCGAGGGACTGGTTCATGTTTCCGAGATAAGCAAGGAAAAGATAAAGACACCCGTTGGTCAATATAACGTTGATGATTCCATAACAGCCAGGGTGATCAATATAAATACGGGCGACCGGCGGATAGGGCTGTCAATCAAGCGTCTGGATGTCGAGGACGAACAGGAATTTATGCAGGACTATGTTGACAACATGAAGCCCGCGCCCTCAAGCTTTGGTGAGATACTGAAACAGAATCTCCAGGAAAAACTGGATGAATCAAAAAAAGCCGCCGATCCGAAAACGGAAGATAAAGCGGCAGACGATAAAGCGGCAGAGGACGCCGGCGATTCTGGTGTTGAAACCGAAAAGGTTCCTGAAGATAATGAGGGTGTCGCCGTAGCCGAGCCGTTGGCGGACGAGGTCGATGCGCCGGTTGAAGCAACCGCTCTGGAAGAGGATTCAGTTCCCATGGCCGAAACCGCTGAACAGGAATCAGGCGTGGAAGCAACTGAAAATGTCTCTGAAGAAGAGGGTGATGTGGAAGCCGAGCCTTTGAAAACAGAGGTTGATGCATCGGCTGAACCTGTTGCGCTTGAAGAGGATACCGCTTCTACTGCGGAGGACGGCGAGCCGGAATCAGACGTGGCTGTGGCCGAAAAGTCCTCGGACGATGATGAAGATGACGTTGCCGTAGAACCTCTGGTATCCGAGGTTGATTCATCGGCCCAAGAGGCGGATGTTGAAAAGGAAGAAAAGGCCGACTGATATATCCGGCCCCGGCATACACGAAACAAAATGAAGCCGGATTTTTTAAAAACCGGCAACCGGACAGTGACCGGGCCCCTGTGCATATTGATGCCGGGTGCCCGGTTTCCGGTTTATGGCGTTGTTAAAACCCGCAATCAGTTTTGAAATAAAGGCTCAATATGTTTTCCAGAAGACATC
>JAADHK010000073.1 GCA_013151835.1 Deltaproteobacteria bacterium | reverse complement strand
TCTGTGGGTAATATCTGGAACAGGTAAATTGCCAAGCGTATGATATAAAGCTATTTCTCGCGATTTATCGCTCCGAAAACCGTAAGATTTTCTGATGGTCAGTTTTGCTTTGTTGTTAAAACCCTCAACTATACCAGAGGAGAATTCCTTTTTAGCCCCGATGGCCACTTTAAAATCCCCCACCTGTGGCCGGGTCAAAATCCCCCAGCGACAGAACTGTAAATTTAACCTAATCTCTGAAAATCGGCAATATTTTTCTTTTTTTCAGCCCTTACTCTTTGACAGCCTATTGGCGGCTTCTTTCAACCGATAACTTTTCCCCTCGAATTTCAACAAATGGCCATGGTGAAGCAGGCGGTCGAGTATTGCCGAGGAAGCGGCATTATCCTTTAACAGGCGGCCCCAGTCCTCAATGGGTCGATTCGATGTAATTACCGTGCTTTTTCGTTTTGAATACCTGTCAAGAATAATGTCAAGCAGGTAATCGGCAGCATCTTCCGGCATTTTTTTACGCAGAAACATGTCATCTATCACCAAAAGATCTGCTTCAGAAAACATCTTGCAAACCCGCTTTTTCCTGTCGGTTTGTTCAGCTTCGAACATATCCTCAAAAAATACATGGGCTTCCCGGTAGACAGTCTTTTGAAATGATTGAACCGCCGCATGGGCGATGGTTTTGGCAATGTGACTTTTTCCGGTTCCCGGCGCACCGATCAAAAGGGCATGTTCCCCGTTTTGTATGAATTTGATAGTGACCAGTTCATAGATTTCCTTTTTGGGGAGTTTGGGGTTAAACCCCCAGTCAAATTCAGTTAATGTTTTGAGTTCATTCAGCCCTGAAGCCTTGAACCTTCGCTGTCTTAAACACGATGAGCGGTGATCCGTCTCGTCCTGGAGCAGCCAGGATAATGCCTCGGCAAATGCAACATTACTCTGGTTCGCCTGCAAGAGCCGAGCCTCCAGAGTGGCAAGCATCCCGTTGAGTCTGAGGGCTTTCAATTGTTTTTCGATTTCAACCATTGTCATACTCATGTTTTCCCCTTTTATTTTTTCTTTTTTCATCCCTTAGATAATATCCTGTTTCCTCAGGTAGTTGAGCTGGGCAGCGGACATATCGGCCGGGTCTTTGATTAATGGTTTGATTCCTACCGGTGGGCAGCCCGGCCGCTCAAATTTTTGGTTCCAATCAAACACCTTTACGGTGAATCCGTTTTCTTCCAATAATGATACGGCCCTCCGGGTCCCTTTGTCACCGGCATCATCCCGATCCAGAAAAAGCCTGATTGTTTTCAGGGGCATATACGACGCAATAAATTTTAGTCTGTTGATTTGTTCCTCGGCAATATGTGCACCCATCAGCGCACCCACATTCAGACAGCCGGCCGACACAAGCGCCGCCACGTCAAAAAAACCCTCCACCAGAACAAGACCGAAACGCTCCATCTGTTCCCTGGCCAAAGGATCAGTCAACAGTTTGTCCTGGTTATAAATTTCCAGTTTTTTGTAAAAAGGAAATCCCCAATACCTGCCATCAGAGACCTCCTGTTGGTCTGTCAATGCCCGGCCGACATGGCTCAGGATCACGGGCTTCAGGTCCTGACTAAGACCTCGCACCTGAAACACCAACCGGCCGTTTAATGGCGACCTGACGCCGCCCTGCTTTTCCGGCAGATAGCCGCACCCCAAGTATTGACAAGCTTTCCTGGATATCCCCCGCTTCTCAAATCCCTCATGTTCGGGTTTGAAAAAAGGCCGCAAATCAACCGGGATGGGCTTATTGTTTTTTGGGTGATTTAATGTTGGGATCGATTTCGGGGTAATCGTTTTTGCTGTTTTATTCAGGGACGAAACCCCGTTTTCCAACATCCAGCCAGCCACTTGATAACAGTTCATTGGCTGGCCCTGCCGGGCCAGCATGTCCTGGCAAAAATTGAGAATTCCGCCGCCTTTGCCGCTGCTGAAATCATTGAATATATTCTTTTTTAATTGGACATGCAGCGAGGCATTCTTCTCGCCGGTAAAAGGCGATTTGATCCAGACTTCATCACTTTTGCCTTGCTTCTGAATCTCAAGATCAAAAGCTTCAACTACCTTTAACCAATCGGCATTTTGCCATACCTGGGGCAGATTCTCCCGAGATACGACAACATCATTCCTGGCCGCGAATTTATCGAAAAACTCGCCATAGTCACTTGACGGTCGAATCAGTTTATGTTCCTGACTGATTGTGTTTTTGGCCTCGGTATCACTTGAAGACTTGCGAGCCTCGACCAGCCGACGAAACGATTTGTAGCTTCGCAGTCCCATTTCAACGGCCTTTTCCGCCGCCGACTCAATACAAACAGCTTCATATTTCCGGGCCAGGTTCACGACGCCTTGCATACGCCTTTGACCGGGGCGGCCCTGTTGTTCAAACATAAGCTCACACAGCTTTCTGGTGAAAGGCCCGATACGCTCCGCCTTGCCTAACAGATACTCAGTCTGCCGGGATGGATTGAAGATCCGGTCTTCCGGCGACATTTTCATCGCGCCGGGCCGAAGGCTTTTTATATGAGTACGGATTTTTTCCATGATCGCAGGATCTATGATTTCAATTTTATGCTCATAAATCCGGACAATGACTTCCTGGTGCAATGGCGCCGGAAGGGCCGAATAATACGATTGGCCCACCTGAATCATCCCATCATCACACACTTTGCGGGTCTCTTGCAGAAAATAACGGAAACCGGTCAACGGTAAAGGATTTAAATAAGGCTTCTCCTCCTGGAACATTAGCTCCACCTGCCGCTTCATCCGGCCGTGTATCCGCTTTGAGGCCCATACTTCTTCCCAATGCATCAGCCACTCGTTCTGCGCTTCAATCGACTCAAACCGCCTTCCTTTCAGGCCCGTATCCTGAGTATGCTGGATGGCATTTTCAACGCTGCCTTTCCGATTGGGGTCTCTAACCCGCGCCGGATCGGCCATAACTCCATAATGATTGAGCATTGCCGCATAAATCGGATTCAACTCCGGTTCATAGATATCCGGCTTGATGACACCTTCCTTTAAGTTGTCCAACACCACATATTGCACGGTGCCGCCAAAATAACGGAATGCCTCTTCATGAAGTCTGGCCCAGATTTCCTGGCTCGACTTCCAAACCACTTTTCGAAATGAACGCCGGGAGTATTTCAAAGTCATGACAAACAACCGGGGGCGTCGATATTTGCCGGATTGATGCAAGGTCATGGCGCCCTGACCATAATCCACCTGGCTCTCTTCACCGGGTAAAAACTCCAGCCGGTCGAACTGCTTGGACGTATTTTGTTTTAATCCCCGAACGAAGCGTTTTACGCTGTTATATCTGTTAGTAAAGTTGAATCTTTCCACCAAATCCTGATAAATGGCCATGGCATTCCGCCCCAACCGGACTTGTTGCTCTATCCATTTTCGATGGGGTTCGCAGGCGGATCTGGCATGAAACGGAATTTTCTTTATATCCACTGAAATCACCGGTGGCCGGGGTGGGGGATTTTGAATTTGATCTTCATTCTGGCCGGTGGAAACCATTTCCGGGAAAGGTAAAAAATCGCCTTTTCCGGGAGTGGGTATTATGTCCATCTGCCGACCGTACTTACGGATGGTTTTTCGATCAATCCTGGCTTTTCGGCTGATTTCCCGCTGACTTAAATTGTTCTTGAGCAAGGTAACCAGCGCAGCTTTCTTCTCCGGCTTCAAAACGTTCATCCTTTCTGTCTCCCATGCATTTAATGTTTAAATAATACATGGGTGATTTAACGTTCTGTCGCCCTGGTGCCAATTTTTCCCGGTTTTAAGGAAATACGTCAGCTTTTTTGGTGATCAGGTGGGGGATTTTGAAGTGGCCACAGGTGGGGGATTTTGGGTGGCCATCGGGGCATATGCTTTAATATCCTCAACAGTCGCTGATGCAATCATACTTTGTCCCTCCTGTTTTTGTTTTTTGCTGGGTATTCATGACATTGGAAA
>JAADHK010000030.1 GCA_013151835.1 Deltaproteobacteria bacterium | reverse complement strand
GTCATCTATTTTCTTTTTAATTCTCCGTAGTTCTTTTCCGGGAAGTCGTTTCATGCTCTTCAAAACAGCCGGCCTGAACTCAACAGAATAGTGTACTGATCAGAGCCCCAGCTCTTTCCAGAATTTTTCAGCCGAGATATTTTTACCCGGCTCTTCAAGAGCTTTCCTCGCGTCTTTAGTATCAACATGATCTTCAATAAAATTGAGTAATTCAATATCTTCCATGGAAATCAGGGCGGCAATTTGCTCCCCCCGCCGGGTCAACACAACCGGCTCTTTTCCATATGCGACCCTGTTTACGATTTCAGCAAATTTTTTTCTGGCCTCGACCGTGGAAACCGTATTCATGGATGTCCCCCTTAACATACATTATGTACAAATACTAAATGATCAGCGGTTCATTGTCAAAAAATATGATACGGTGAAAATTAAAATTGCCGGGTGTCTGCAAGGCTTTTTTCAGCCTTTAATCTGCTGTAACTTGAATCGGTCCATCCGGTACATACAGGCGGATAAGCGCCGTGGTATCCACAATAACGATTTT
Source organism: Deltaproteobacteria bacterium (assembly GCA_013151835.1). Classification (GTDB taxonomy): domain Bacteria; phylum Desulfobacterota; class Desulfobacteria; order Desulfobacterales; family Desulfosalsimonadaceae; genus JAADHK01. The sequence goes on along the minus strand of JAADHK010000030.1, from coordinate 24,655 downwards.
CACCTGTTTCGTTCCTCGTGAATTTCATTGAGGGTATTTCCAAGTTTACGCACTGCGAGATGCTTGCGAATTCCTGTTACTCTTTCAACCTACAACACCATCCATCATTTAAGCATTCTTTCATATTCATCATGATTCCCAATCCATACCCAAATAAACTCTTTCCCATCTTCTATCGCAAGCGCTCTATAGTTCAGGCCGATTCGAACCGACCAAAAGGAACCAATCTTTTTAAAATGAAGTGAAGGATGATAAGGATCGACTTTCAAAAGATCAAAATTTTCATCGGCTATTTTTTGGATTGAATATGGAAGCTTATCAAAACACTTCCAAAACCTGGAACTCGTCCTATGCTTGTGCATTTACAGCGTCTTTAAATTATCATTATATTTTTCGTGAAGCGCTTCTTTGGCCAGGAAGTCTAATTTCCCTGAATATGAGTCCTCCTTAATTTGCTTGTCCCATATTTTCCAGTCTTTCTCAGCGAACCAATTTCTTAGATCAACATATTCCTGCTTAGGCAATTGCTCAATTTTTGATTTTATTTCAGCTAATTGTACCATTTTTAACTCCTATTTCTATTTATTGCCCGATTGACGCACCGATCCGTGAAAACGTCGGTGCCGCTGCCTAATCCCAGATCAATAAGAACCGCCATATCAGGCATCTGCTATTTTTCATAAATTGTACCACATACATTATGCACAAATAGTAAAGGGTCAGCGGTTCATTGTCAAATAATATACATCCCACGCTGGAGCGTGGGAACGTGGGGCGTAGGGGCGTGGGAACGAGGAAACATTAGCGCTAAAGTTCCCTGGCAATCCTAAACTTTTGACCAGTTTTCTATTTTTAATCCATCTATTCTTTGAAAATGCTTTTCATTATTTGTGACTAAAATTAAATTATGAGAAAGTGCGGTTGCTGCTAAAATAAGATCAAAATCATCAAGTGACTGCCCCGCCTTTTCAAGATTTGATTTTAACAATCCAAACATTTCAACCAATTCCCGGCTAATTGGAACAATCTCCAATGAACTTTCAATCATCTTGACTTTTGCAAGGTTGCTTTCAACTTTTTGAGATTTATAGGCGCCATAATACATTTCCATTAATGTAACAGCGCTTATTTTTATGGAATCATTAAGGTGGAGGCGCAAATTCCATTTTACTGTTTCATTGGCTTTCAGGCTATAAATTATTATGTCGGTATCTATCAGGTACATTAAAAGCCTTCTGATAATTTATTGGAATTAATACGATTCTTTTTTATGTCATTAATAATTTTTTCAGCATCCCTATTGTCAGCCCAGGAACCCGTTAAATCCAACAGGACTTGCGCGGGTGTCTTAATTTTTTTAATGGATTTTTCTCTGGCAAGATATCCTCTTATCAAGTAAAGGACTTGCTGGCTTATTGAACGATTCTCTGAATCGGCCAGTGCCTTGATCTGCGCGTAGAACTCATCCTGTATGCCTTTTATCTGTAAATTTGCCATGATAGATACCTCCGCTGTTTTTCATGAAATTATATCCCATATTCATGAACATTGCAAGTGGCAATTTATTATCTGAGGGTTGGCATGCGTTCCCACGCTGGAGCGTGGGAACGAGGAAAGATGGAGCATGAAAACGAGGTTGATCAAGGCCGGTCGTCAATTCAAAAACCTGTCCAGCACCTTGACCAGGGCAGCCTTGCGGATCGGCTTGGAGAGATAGTCGTTCATGCCCGCTCTAAGACATTCTTCCTTGTGCTCGGCCATTGCGTGGGCCGTCAGTGCAACCACCGGAATGTCTGCGTAGCCCTGGCCCCTGATCTCGCGCAGGGCCGCGAAGCCATCCATTTCAGGCATCTGTATATCCATGAAAATCAGGGCGAACTCATCGGGCTTGGCGGAAAAGGTGTCGACCGCTTCCCTGCCGTTTTCAGTCATGACCACCTCGCACCCTAACTTGGCCAGCATCATTTTTATAAGCTTCTGGTTGACGGCATTGTCCTCCGCCACGAGAATTTTCGCCCCGATGTAATCTTTTGGCTTGGCTTTTGCCTTTTTTGACGCCCCCTTTGCCGGAATTCCGCCTTCACCCGTAACCTGGGCCAGAATATTGAAAAGCCGCTCCCTTCGGATCGGCTTCACGATGGACTGGCCGAATCCCGCCTGGGTGAAAAGAATCGGGTCTCTTTCGGCCATATAGGAAACCGCTATCAGGGGGAGCTTTGCGATCACCGGCTTATCGGATGACCGCACCTCTTTTGCCACCTCATAACCGCTCATGCCCGGCATATGGATATCAATAATGGCACAGTCAAATGGATGTTCGGCAATTATTGCCCTCTCCAGGGTTGGGACCACCTCCATGCCGGACCCGAGGTCACTGACACGAATACCCGCCGATTCGAGAGCATTTGCGAGAATGGAAAGGCTGGCCGGGTTGTCATCCACGATAAGCACCTGTTTACCGGCTAACCGGGCTGCCACCGACTGCCAGTCCTCCTTTTTCTCGGACTTTCCGAGCCATGCGGTAAAATGGAAGGTACTTCCCACATCAACCTCGCTCTCGACCCGGATATCACCCCCCATAAGGGTCGCAAGCCGCCTGGAAATGGAAAGCCCCAACCCGGTTCCACCGTATTTCCGGGTGGTGGAGCCGTCGGCCTGGTGGAACGGCTCGAAAATAACGGCCAGCTTGTCCTCGGGTATGCCTATGCCGGTATCCTGGATCATGGCGTGAATCTTTATGCGGTCGTCTTCCTCTTCTTCAATACTTATGGCCAGTATGATCTCACCCGCCTCTGTAAATTTCGGGGCATTCCCCATGAGATTGGTCAAAACCTGCTGAAACCTTACCGGATCACCCAAAAGATACGGCGGAATTTTCGGATCAATGCGACATATGAGTTCAATAGGCTTGTCCCCTATCCTCGGCCTTACCATTTCACTCACATCATAGGCCAGGAGTTCCGGGGAGAAATCAATAGCTTCCAGTTTCAATTCGCCTGATTCTATCTTGGAAAAATCGAGGATGTCATTGATAAGCGTGAGCAAAGATTCACCGCTGTTCCTTATGGTCCGGGCAAAATCGAGCTGGGACTCGTTCATTGGGGTATCGATAAGCATGTCGGTAAAACCGATGACCGCATTTAAGGGGGTTCGCACCTCGTGGCTTACATTGGCCAGAAACTGGCTCTTGGCACGATTCGCAGCCTCGGCATCCGCCGCCATCTGCCGGGCCGTCTCAATGGCCGTCTTAAGGCGGCGATTGGCCTTAAGCACATCTGCGGTGCGCTCGTGGACGAGCTCATCCAAGTGGTCACGGTGCCGTTTAAGCTCCGTGGCGGTGCGCTTGTGTTTCTCGACCTCATGTTCAAGCGCCCGGTTTTTTACCTGGATTTCCTTGGCCAAAGTCTCATTTTTTTCAAAAACCCATGAAAACCGGTGAAGAAGATTTTTTTCCAGCTTCCGTCCGGCCTGCGCTTCGGCAACCTTTTTTTCCATTGTCTCCATGCGATCAAAAATCATGGCAAGCGCGTTGATCCAGGGCCGCCACTCAGGCGGAACGCGGGCAAGCGCGTCGGTCGGAACGTTGCGCCGCCTGTGCCGGGCCAGTATATAAGCCACCATGCGCCTGGCTGGCATCACGAAATGCCGGTACAAAATAAATGCGGCGCCAAAGAGGAGAAAAAACATGGTGCAAAGGCATATTAACTTGAAAACACTGAAAAAACTTCCAAGCGGAGTAGGTAGCAGAAAGAGTTCGATGGAAAAGAGCGCAACCAGAATAAGATAAATCCAGACAAGGTATTCATGAACCCTGGAAAATTCCGGTAATGGAGCCATTCTTTCCTGTGGCGGACGCTCCATTTTTTTTGTATCACGGGTATTATCTTCATCCATGCCGCTGGCAGGTCGGCTTTCTGGTATGCCCGGGCTTTCTGGGGTGTCAGGGGAGTCTGAGGTGTCTGTGGTATCCGGGGCATCCGCTTCAGATTGCATGGCTTATTCACTCGCCTGGAAATGGAATTGAAAGGATATCGAGCCGATATCGATCACATCGAATTCGGATAAAAGAATCTCGGAGGATACGGTCCGGTAATTAACCTTCGGCCTTACTTTTCCCTCGGCCGCACGCAGGTAAAATGAACCCTCCTTTTTTATAATCTCTGCGGCGATGCCCCCCATCATCCAGCCCTTGGCAACAATGTCACAATCCGGATTCTTTCCCATGGTGAGAACATCCTTTGTAAGGACAATCGGGTCACGGGTTTCGGAAAGAAAGGTCAATGCAGCGACCTGCTTTTTTTCCGGTTTGACATCGATTTTCTTCCGCTCGGCGATTTCAGCCACACTCCTGGCAAGCCTTGCCCTGTGATCCGGCGTGTCTATCTGCATGGTCGACTGGGAAATCTCCTCCTCGCATTCGTCAACCGGGCATTCGCCCTCATCATAGGTAAAAACAAGGGAATGCTGGCCGATGGAAATCATGTCATCATGCCTGAGTTTGCGGGATATCACAAGTTCGCGGTTTACAAAGGTTCCATTCCTGGAGTTGAAATCCGTGAGGTAAAATACGGCCTCCCCTTCGGGTTCAATCTCTGCATGGACCCCGGAAACCGCAGTATCTTCAATAGCGATGTCATTTTCGGGCAACCGGCAACCGGCCTATTTTAATGGGCCGGTTGCCCGATAAACGGTATCGCCGTATGACTTTTCCATTGTGTTGTAGAGTCAATGTCGGCATGTTTATTCCCGCTGATAGATATTGTCTGTATTATGCCAATACAACTTGTTTTTATTTAATGCAGTATAGGAGACTTGCCCGATACGGTCAACTAAGAAAATATAGTTGACCTTTTGCACAGCGCGGGATAGATTTCTAATAATATTGCACTCAATGCCATTAACTTAAGAAGTCTCAATGTAGGGGAGGGGGTTACCCCCTCCCGCAAAATGGTGACCCATAATGGGAGGGGGTAAACCCCACCCCTACTTGCTTTAACGCGCGGATAAGCTCCGGCCGGGAAACCGGGCAACTTCCACAACGGATTATAAAATGAGTAAAAAACAACCCGACCCGCAACCCATAATCGATTACTTTGTCCATCTGTTTTCAGTTCAGTCATTCGACGAACCGAAAAGTATTGAGGAGGAAGAACTCGTCCTGCATTCAGCGCCTGATGCCCCGGAAAAAATTTACGAGATAAAACTGCGCAAGGGTGAAACCTGGAAAACAAGGCGGATGAGCATCCGGCAGCTCGGGGAAACGGTTGAAAGCAAGAGTATCTGCTACAAGGTAATTTATGACGATATGCTGGTCGTAAAAATTCCTCCACGGCCCATCACTGATTTCCAGACCTACCTGAAGAGTATTGACCGGGAGCTTTCCATCGTAAACCAGGTTTCAAAAAGCATCACCTGTGTTTATCCCCATCTGGGCGCCATCATGAAAAAAGTGCCGGCCACCCACCTTGCTGCGGATATCAGTGAAAACGAGGCGGAAAAACAATACATCCAAATACTCACCGAAAAACCGGCGCTTCAGCAATACCTTAAAATCGGGGAAAGCTTTGTCTTTTTCATGGCCTTGTCAAAATACCTTTTTTTCAACCAGGTCATTGAGGCCATGCATGCCGGGGGCGACAAAGTCAAGGAGGAGATACAGACCAACGGACCAACAGCATTGTCCGACATAGACGCATTTGAATCTTTATACGGAACCGGCAACGACGCAGTATTCTTCGGCTTGAACACCCTGTTGCGCGACTACGAGAACCGTGTCGATGAACTATGCAATAATTACCCGGACGGGCCGTACATTCCGGGTTACAAGAAAAAGGAATGGTTCTTTGCAAGCCTGGCAGGCGAACCAGCGGACATGGGAGAGGAATCGCTTCCGCCCGGGTTCGGAGACGGTGTGGATCGTATGACAAAAAAACTTCTGGCAGGACAGAAGGAACACACCGAGCAATACAGGCATACGGTGGCATCCGTGATCAGGAAAAAAGCCTTTGATGTCAACCGGGCCAGGAGCAGGGGCTTGATTACGAATGTAATTGATATGATGGACCGCCTCAAGGAACATTGTGTGGCCATACGGGATTTGAAACCGGACAACATGTTTATTGCAAAACAGCTCGACGGAGCAGACCATATACTGGCAAAACCGGATGAGTACAAACTTGGCCTGATCGATCTGGAGACCTCCCTGTGTTTCAAGGCCGGGCAAGGCGATGAGCTGCCCCAGCCGCTTCTGGCCGGCACCCCCTCTTACGCCACACCGTCACACCTCTTTTCAAACCGTATACTAAAAAGGCTGTATGGGGATGACCTGTCACGCATCTTCTATATGCAGGACTGGTACGCCTGTGTCGGGATGATCTTTAATGTTGTCACGGGCCGGCTCCTTTTTGCAAAAACCGCCCGACTTGTCCCTGAAATCATACGGATAAAAAAAGCATCAGCAAGGAAAAAAGATATAATCACAAATGTTTTCAAGAATATAAGCTGGAGATTCTGGGATTCCGCGATCATTGAATTCAGGCGGAAAATAACAAAATACCAGGAGCAATTTGAAGGAATTGGAATAGACCTTCCGGACCACCTCATAGAGCTTTTAATAGAGGAGGCTGCCCTTGAACAGCAGATTATCGGGCAAAGCCTGAATGCGCTTCTGGCATCAAACCGATCTCTTGAAAGATACCGGAAACAAATCATAGCCGCCCCGTACTCGGCTATCGTTAAAAACCGCAAACAATGGCAGGAGAGTCGCGTTCATCCGGAAGTCCCGGCCAAGGTGCGTGAAAAAATTGTTCACACTTTTCTGGCCATGGAGCCTTTAAAGCAGCAGCGCGAAAACCTGAATACCGCCATCGGGCGGCTTTCGGGACGCATACCGTGCAATTTCCTGCTGTCCTATCTCTTCGACAGGACTTTTTACGCCATGTACCGGCACGAGTGGAGTGACAGGGAGCCGCCATTGGCGGGGTGCCTGACACATGATTAAAGGTTGAATTTCTCTGAAAGAACAGCCTTTAAATCCCCCATGGCGGATACAAGCCGATCAAGGGTTTGCTGTGCACCGGTCAACTCTCCTGACGTCCCCATATCCTCCAGGGAATGCGAAAATTTGCAAACCTGGAGCGCCGAAAGATTGGCTGCGGCCCCCTTGATGGAATGGGAGACACTCCTGACACCGACCGGGTTATTTTGTGAAATGTGGTTCTTAAGTTCATCAAGCTTTGGGAATGTATCGCTTAAAAAAAGTTCCGCGAGATCACCTGCCAGTTCCATATCGTCTTCAACCCTTTCCATAAAATCGGGCATGTCTATAATCTGATCCGTATCTGCCATCAATTTTTCATCCTTATTATAATTTTATCAGCAAAAATGATCCGGGCCGCTGCCGGCCGTAAAAACCTCGACAATGACGAGGGACTCCTCCCCGGTGCTTATGGCCGTTACCACGGTTTCCGGGTCAATTCGGATGGTATCGCCTTTTTTCGCGGGGACCTCACTTGCGCTATCGTCGAAAACCAGGGTTCCGGCCATGACATTCCAGTTCAGGGTCCTGCCTGCCGGAACTTTGAGACCAACCCTTTCACCGGGAAATACCGTTATGCGCCGCACGGAAAGGTCTTCCATTTCAGCGACAATATCCACCCTCCCCCAAGAATAATAATCACTACCGTGGGAAATCGCCTCAATCCTGCCGTCGGCCTTCAGGCCTTCGGCCACGGCACGGACATTCTGGGCGTGTTCCCGGTCCACCACCAGCACTGAATCCCCGGCTTCAACAACGACTATATTTTCAAGGCCCACCACTGAGACCAGGCGACTTTCAGCGAATACGAGCGTATTTTTCGTGTCCTGCTCAATAACATCTCCCCTGACGACATTGCCATTCTCATCCTTTACGCCCACGGCCCACAGGGCTTCCCATGACCCCAGGTCGTTCCATCCCGCGTCAAACGGGACCATAACGCCATGCTCCGTTTTTTCCATGACCGCGTAATCGATGGAGTCGGCCCGGCAGCTCCCGAATGCTTCAGCGTCGAGCATGAATGAATTGCCGTCAATGCTGCCATTGGCGCAAGCGGCTTCGCATTTGGAGACAATGTCTTTTGCGAATCGTCCAAGCTCGGACAATACCGTTGCCGCCCTGAACATGAACATTCCGCTGTTCCAGCAATATTCTCCGGATGCCAGATAACCAATGGCTGTTTTACGGTCCGGCTTTTCAACAAACTCCTTTATGACAAAGGCCTCCGGACCGGTGCCGGCAATCATTTCATGGGTTTCAAAAACAGGGCCCTTTCTGATATATCCGAATCCGGTTTCAGGAGCGTCGGGCACCACGCCGAAAGTGACGAGATGATCCCTTGCCGCAAGCCGGGCGCCTATATCAAGGGCACGGTGCAACACGTCCACATCATTTATGAGATGATCTGCGGGGAGCACCATGATGATGGCTGAAGGATCTGTTTTCACAGCCATCATTGCGGCAACCGTAACCGCAGGCGCGGTATTTTTCCCCACGGGTTCCAGAATCATGGTCGAAGGCCGGACATCTATTTCGGAAAGCTGGGCGGATGTTACAAACCGGTGCCTGGCATTGCAAATCACGATGGGGTCGGCAATATCATCCATGCCCCGAAGACGGAGCAATGTGTGCTGAAGCATTGTATATTCATCGGTCAGCGCCAAAAGCTGCTTTGGATATAGTTCCCGGGAAAGGGGCCACAACCGCGTCCCGGAACCGCCTGCGAGAATTACGGGTATTATCATTTAGTTGTTTCCTTTATAAAACATTTTACGAAGCCGTCAAGCCATGGGAAAAGGACCTCACCCCATCCGGAAGGTTTATCAAAAGCGATTCTTCGCGCGGCAGGCATTTTCCGACCTCGAATGCCCCGGGCAGATCCGCGCGCATTTGCTCAAAGACCTTCCGGTCGCATGAAAAAAGAAGCTCATAATCCTCGCCGCCCGCAAGAATTTCATTTTCAGGACAAAGCCCGTATGCCTTGCAGAATTGCCTGAAAACAGGATCAATGTAAAAGTGATCAGGTGAAAATACCATGCTTACGCCCGATGCGGCCGCGATATGGGCCGCATCCCCCGCCAGCCCGTCGCTGATATCCATGACGCAGGCAACCCTGTTTTGCTCAAGCACTCTTGCCGCATCAAAACGCGCCCGTGGGCACACAAATTTCTCCACAAGCCCGGAAAACCCTTTATCCTGTTTTTCAAGGCACAAAAGCCCGGCCCGGGCCAGGCCCAGGGGACCCGTGGCATAGAGCCTTTCCCCGACTTTGGCCGCAGACCTCAGCGGAATAAGACCTCCCATGGCTTCGCCCACGGCAAACAGGTCGAGACACAGCTCAGGTCCGGACGAAACATTCCCTCCCCCCAGAACCGCATTGTGCGCAAACAGCGCCTCTTTTACTCCGTCATAAACACCAGCGATTTCATCTTCCGCCATATCCCGGGGAAGAGACAGGTTGATAAAAACAGCCACGGGCACGGCATAGGATGCCGCCAGATCTGAAAACGCGACCTCAACCGCTTTTTTGCCTATCGCCGGCAGTGTCTGCCAGTCGCGGCTGAAATGGACCCCCTGCCTCTGCGTGTCTGTGCTGAAAACCGGGCGGTCAAGCCTTGAAAAAAGAGCCGCGTCATCTCCCGGCCCTACAATTATCCGACTTTGTTTATCTGCTTTGCTCCAACCCCTGATCAGTCTGGCAATAACTCCGAATTCATCCTTCCATGGAGCTTTATGCTTCCTTGGCGCACAACCGCATGCTTTACCAAACTCAGATGCCGCCGTGTCAATGGATGCGGCACGGGCAACACCACTCATGACTGCACATCCAACAGCTCCGTTTTTACGGCATTGTTCAACCCTGCCGGCGGTGATGCCGCCGATTGCAATCACGGGAAGTGGAGATAATTTTGCCATCTCTCTCAGGCCGTCAATGCCAATGACCGGCTTTGCATCCTGCTTGGCGGATGTTTGAAAAACCGGACCCACTCCAAGATAGTCACTTACTGCGAGATACGTTTTATCGAGTTCAGCAGGGGTTGAAACAGATGCCCCTATGATGGCATCTTCGCCTAAGATATCCCTGGCGGATACCGGCGACTCATCACCCTGCCCGAGATGAACGCCATCAGCCTTTACCGCAAGGGCCAGAAGAATATTATCATTTACTATAAACGGGACCCGATAAAGGGAGCAGAGGTTGCGGGCCGCCCGGACCTCCTCGATCATAGAGGATGAAAACGTCTTGTTCCGATACTCAACAATCGTCGCCCCTGCGGCGATGGCCGTTTCCACCTGTTTTACCACCGAAACTGCCGGCGCGTCCGGATCGGTAATAAAGTAGAACCTCAGGGCCTCTTTTAAGTTTAAAGGTCGCATGACGTGTATGTGGGGACGTTCATGAATAAATGCATAACTCTATATAAGTATATGCTTAAAACCACCATATAAATAGGAGTTATGCATTTATTCATGAACGTCCCCCAATATTTTCAGCCACGATTCAAACCTGACCATACTTTCCCTGCCATAAGTTTCGATCTTTGCCATGACATCAGACAGGCTGAATTCCTTTTTCATGTCGGGGTTTTTTGAAAAAAACTTGTCCGCGACACAGATAATTATTTCCTCAATTGTAAGGGGCAGCATATCCCTCGCGGGCAGGGGCAGGTCTTTTTCAATGATCTCTTTTTTGGTCAGCCCCGCGCCCACATGTCGCTCCGCCACCAGCGCGTGCTTTTCCATGCCGAGCTCCTCCAGCAGGTTCCGGCCCAGATAACCATGACACATATAGGGATAATTGCCAAAACACCCGATTCCCGGTGCATCCGTATAAAAGATGCCGATATCGTGGAGCTTTGCCGCATCATATATGAAATCGCGATCGATCGCCGGATCATCCAGGCCCTCGGCTATTTTGGCGGCTTTCCGGGCAACCGCCTCGGAATGCACCATTAGGATATCATGGGAAAGCGAGCCGGGTTTATAATAATTATTTATTATATCAACTGGATTCATCTTTTACTGAACCGTTATTTGTATATTCCGGCGAGAAGTACCCGCTCTATAAAGGGGTCTATACCCCCGTCTAAAACAGAATCCACGTTTCCGATATCGAAATTGATCCTGTGATCCTTGATCATCCGGTAGGGATGGAGAACATAGGACCGGATCTGGCTGCCCCATGCAATCTCGTTCTTTGTGTCATGGACTTCCTGCATCTTCTCATCCCGGCTCTGCTTTTCAAGCTGGTAAAGTCTGGACCTGAGCATCTTCATGGCCATTTCCCGGTTGCGTATCTGGGACCTTTCCTGCTGGCACTGGACCACGATACCGGTAGGTATGTGAGTCATTCGGACCGCGCTGCTCGTCTTGTTCACGTGCTGACCGCCGGCTCCGCTGGCCCTGAAGATGTCTATGCGGAGGTCTTTTTCATCGACATTGACCTCTATATGGTCGTCAATCTCGGGGAAAACGAAAACCGATGCAAAAGAGGTATGCCGCTTGCCGTTTGCATTAAACGGTGAAATTCTGACCAGCCGGTGCACACCGCTTTCGACCTTGAGATAGCCATAGGCATAGTCGCCATTGGCGGAAAAGCTGACGCTCTTTATGCCCGCCTCGTCCCCCTCCTGGAAATCCATGATTTCCGTCTTATAGCCCTTTTCCTCGCACCAACGCGAATACATACGAAAAAGCATCTCGGCCCAGTCCTGGGCCTCGGTACCCCCAGCGCCGGCGTTTATGGAGACGATAGCGTTTCTGCCGTCATCCTCGCCGCTGAGCATGAGGGATACTGAAAACCGCTTCATGCGGCTCTCCAGTTTCAACAGCTCTTTTTCGGCCTCCGCTGCCGCCCCGGCGTCATCCTCCTCTTCGGCCATGCCAAATAGTATCGAGCAATCCTCAAGATCATCGGCAAGCTTTTTCCATTCGTCGAGCCGTTCGGATATCCGTGCGCGCTCCTTTAAAATCTCCCGTGCGTTTTCGGCATTACCCCAAAAATCCGGGGCCAAAACCAGGTGCTCCAGCTCTGCAAGCCGCTTTTCCCTGGTTTCTACGTCAAAGACAGTCCTTTAGCTGGTTTAATTTCTGCCCGAGTGCCTTAATCGATTGTTTTGATGTAAATATCATTTGTACAAACCCTCCTTGAATGACAACCCCATAAAACATGCCATGTTAGTAAAGATGGCTAAGTTAAAACTATACCTTAATTCAAGCTTATGCTTTTGGCAATCCCATTTTCTCTGCGACATGTTTTCGCCTTGCACACCACAAGGTTGCCATGAGCAGAATAATCATGCACAACAGGGGCAAAATATCTCCATGCATGGTATAAAACGTCCTGTGCCCGAGCATAACCGGAACTTCCCGGAAAAGGACATCGGTTTTAAAAAGGCCGGAAGTCTCGAGTATCCTGCCGGACGGCCCGATAAAGCCGCTGATCCCCGTATTTGCACCCCTCACCACGGCACGTCTGTTTTCTACGGCCCTGAAAACAGCCATTGAAAAATGCTGCATGGGAGCGGAAGTTTGTCCAAACCATGCGTCATTGGTAATATTTACAATAATATCCGCCCCCACACGAACCATTGACGCACAAAGACCCGGAAAGATTATTTCATAACAAATCTGGGTTGCAATGCCTGTATTGCCCATACGCAGAATCGTTTCTGCTTTTCCGGGAGAAAAATCCTCGAGCTGGCTTACAATCTTTCCCACAAAAGGAAGCCATTTCCGCAAGGGCACATATTCACCGAACGGCACGAGGTGCACCTTGTTATACTCGCCGGAAACCTGCCCTTTGGGATCAATCAGCAATGCGCTGTTAAATATCTTAACCTGCCTGTTATCCCGTCCGTATGTATAGGTCGGGGCGCCGACCAAAAAAAAACAGCCCGCGCGCCGAACAGTCTCTAATATCCTGTTTGTCAGGATAGTGTCATAGAAAAAATAAAACGGCACTGCGGTCTCCGGCCAGACCACCAGTTCGGGCCGGTTGCGGGAGACGCGGTCGGACAGGGTGATATATTTTTCCGTGGTTATTTTCTCGTATGCATGGTCCCATTTAATGGCCTGCCCGATGTTTCCCTGCACCACGGCTACCCGAATTTTGCTGCTGGATTCGGCGATCCGGTCCGTGCGCTTGATTTCATGGCTCCCGTAAACCAGAACGGAAACAATAACTATCCCGAGAACCGAAATCCAGCAGAAAAGAGTCTTTCGGCCGATACGCATTCCCTGCCACTGGCGACCGGACAGATGAGAAATAACCAGAAAAAAAACCGAATTTGCCATGATCAGGAGAAAGGATATACCCCAGACACCGAAAATGTCGGCCATCTGGATCAGGGCAAGATGCCTGAACTGGCTGTACCCCAAAAGCCCCCAGGGAAACCCGGAAAAAAAATGAGTCCTGAAAAATTCCAGGCAGACCCAGGCAGCGGGCGCCATCACGGGAAGAAACGCCGGAGTTCTGAGCCAGCGAACGATTACGACGGAAAACAGGGCCATATAGAGAGACAAATAAAAGGCCAGGAGAAAAAGGGCCGCAATACTTGCGGCAAGCGACAGCGGGCCGTATTTGTGGAGGGTCGGAACAATCCAGTACAAAAGGGTAAGGTAATGGACCATACCTGCCGTAACACCCAGTAAAAAGGCTCTTTTACAGCCGGCATCCCGCAGGGCGAAAAAAAGGAACATAAGCGCGAACCACGCGCATGCGTCCAGGCCGACGCCCGGAAACGAGCAGGTCAGGGCAAGCCCGGCTGCCGAAGCGAAAAAAAAGGATACGATCCTGCTATTTCCTGATTCATAGAACAAAATATTTACCATGTCATGGGGCTGTGACCTGATATTATAAAAAGCCGGGGCGCCTCCAAACGACTTTTTATGCCTGACAAAACAAATTAAGAGGAGATATGCTGCAACAGAAGACGGCGGGGAAATGGTCGGGGCGGTAGGATTTGAACCTACGACTCCCTGCTCCCAAAGCAGGTGCGCTGCCAGACTGCGCCACGCCCCGGTATTATCTCATCCATGATTTTCGAGTGTTGATACCACCATTCTTCAAGGCATGCAAGCACATAGTGTAGCATCCGCTACAATCATGCGTCGCCCCTCGGATTTACATCAAAACTCCCTGTTTCCCCAATTTTGCTTGACACCCCGACAAATTAATATTAATTTATTGTTGTCAAATACAATTTATTTATAATATTAATGAGTTGATGGCCATTTGCCCGTCTGTCACGCAAAATCCGCCATCATTTTTTTTCGTAAAAGCTCCCCTTACGCGAGAGTGGCGGAACTGGTAGACGCGCTGGACTTAGGATCCAGTTCTTGAAAAAGAATGGGAGTTCGAGCCTCCCCTCTCGCACCAGCGGGCATAGTATATAAAAATACAATAATTTTTACATTTAATGAAAGGAAGAACATGCAGGTAACCGTTGAAGACATCACTGTCGTGAAAAAAAAGCTTTGTGTGGAGATTCCCCACGAAGACGTTCTCTCCGCGCTTGACAAGGCATATGCTGAATTGAAAAAAAAGGCCAATGTCAAGGGCTTTCGCAAAGGCAAAGCGCCCAGATCAGTGCTCGAAAGGCATTTTAAAAAGGACGTCCATGAGGACGTTACATCCAAACTCATCACCGATTCATACCCCAAGGCCATTGAGGAATCCGGACTTCAGGTTATTGAAACGTCCGACATTGATAACCCGGAACTCGACACGGAATCCGCATTCACATTTAAGGCCACGGTTGAGTTGAAACCGGAGCTTCCCGAGGTCGAATTTTCCGGCCTGGAGCTTAAAAAAACCGTTTACAAGGTTTCGGATGAAGAGATTTCAAAGCAAATTGCAATGCTTCGTAAACACTTTGCAAAATACGTTCCCATAGAGGAAGACCGGGCCGCTGAAATCGGTGATTTTTTATCCATAGATTATGTGGCATTCGAGGACGGAGTACCGTCCGGGACTGTTGAACCGGTAACCGATCTTTCCATAAAGCTTGGAGAATCCGGATTTTCAGATGCATTCGACCAGGCAATAGAAGGAATGAATGCCGGTGAAGAAAAAAAGGTTGCAATAGACTTTGCCGAAGATTTCAATAAACCGGATCTGGCGGGCAAAAAAATCGAGTTTACGGTTACCTTAAAGGAAATCCGGCAAGAGGAGCTCCCGCCCGTGGATGATGATCTTGCAAAAAAAATGGGGAAATTTGAAACCCTTGCCGCACTTGAGGATAAAATTCGCGAATCACTTCAGGACGAATATGACAAACGGATGGATCAGGAGTTACAGGAGCAGATTTTCGATTTCCTTATAAAAGAAGAATTTGAGGTTCCGGAAGTCCTCATAAACCTTGAAATAGAAGAGATTGTCCGGGACTCCGAGATGTATTTTGCCAACAACGGACTCTCCATGGACCAGCTCGGCCTGACCCGTGAGGCCATGGCTGAAAAATACCGGCCCATGGCTGAAAAACAAGCCCGACGCCACCTTCTTCTCGGTAAAATCATAGACCAGGAAAACCTCGATACCAGTGAGGAAGAAGTGGATGCCGAAATGGAAAAACTGGCTGCGGCCATGAACCATCCACTTGAACAGGTACAGTCATATTACAAGCAGAATCCCGGGAAGATCGATGGTTTTAAACACGCCATGCTTGAAAAGCGGGCAATCAATCTTATTGTTGATAAAGCTGTCATAACAGAGGCTCCCCCGGCAAAGGAAGGGCCTGAAACAGCGCCCGAAACAGCAGACGACACTGCCTGAGACAATGCAAAGAAATTATTATTCCAATCATCATTTCGAGGAGGCTTAAATTGCCGTTAATACCAATGGTTATAGAGCAGACCAGTAGGGGGGAAAGAGCCTACGACATATATTCGCGCCTGCTGAAAGACAGGATTATATTCCTTGGTACACCCATAAGCGACGAGGCCGCAAACCTTTTGATCGCCCAGCTCCTTTTCCTGGAGTCGGAAGATCCCGACAAGGACATCAATTTTTATGTCAACTCGCCCGGCGGGTCGGTCACGTCCGGGATGGCCATTTACGATACGATGCAGTACATCAAACCCGACATCGCCACGGTCTGTATCGGACAGGCCGCGAGCATGGGAGCCGTTCTTCTGGCGGCCGGGGCTGACGGCAAAAGGTATTCCCTGCCCAATTCGAGGATCATGATCCACCAGCCCATGGGCGGGGTTCAGGGCCAGGCGGCCGATATCAAGATCCAGGCGGAAGAAATCATACGCCTGAGGGGAACGCTCAACCAAATACTGGCCTTTCACACAAAAAGAGACCTTAAAAAAATCGAAAAAGACACGGACAGGGATTTTTTCATGACCGGCGACGAAGCCAATGACTACGGAATCGTCGACCACGTCATCAGAAGCCGTGACGATCTCGAAAAAATTCCAGACAAGGAGGCATAGCATGTCATCTTATCAGGGTGGTGACGGAAACGACAATCTCTTCTGTTCGTTTTGTGGAAAGAACCAGAAAGAAGTCAAGAAACTGATTGCCGGACCCGCCGTCTATATCTGCGATGAATGCATACAGCTCTGCAGCGAGATCATCGAGGAAGAGAACATCAGGGACACCGACATTTCAGACCGGATTCTTGCCCCGGCCGAAATAAAAGAAAAACTGGACGAATACGTGATCCAGCAGGATTTTGCCAAAAAGGTCCTTTCCGTTGCGGTGCACAATCACTATAAGCGGCTCGAGTCCGCAGTAGCCACCGATGACGTTGAAATCCAGAAGAGCAACATCCTTTTGATCGGCCCCACGGGGTGCGGCAAGACCCTTCTTGCCCAGACACTGGCCCGGTTCTTAAACGTCCCGTTCACCATTGCCGACGCCACGAGCCTGACGGAAGCCGGGTACGTGGGAGAGGACGTTGAAAACATCATCCTGTCTCTCCTGCAAAATGCGGATTATGACGTGGAAAAGGCACAAAGGGGTATCGTATACATCGACGAAATCGACAAGGTAGCCATGATGTCGGACAACCCCTCCATCACCCGGGACGTTTCCGGGGAAGGCGTGCAACAGGCCCTTCTCAAGATCATAGAGGGGACTCTTGCTTCCGTTCCGCCCAAGGGCGGCCGGAAACACCCGCAGCAGGACTTCGTAAAGATTGATACCAGCGACATCCTTTTCATTTGCGGCGGAACCTTCACCGGCCTTTCCCAGGTCATAGAACGGCGACTCAGCGCCAGAACCATGGGATTCGGGGCCGATATCAAAAGCAGGGACGACAGATCGGTCAGCGAACTGATCAAGCTCGTGGAGACCGAAGACCTTATCAAGTTCGGACTGATCCCGGAATTTGTCGGACGGCTCCCCATAACCGCAACGCTTCAGGACCTGGATGAATCAGCCCTGATCAGGATTTTAACGGAGCCTAAGAACGCGCTTATCAAGCAGTTTAAAAAGCTGTTTAAAATTGAGGGGATAAATCTCCGTTTTACCGATGGCGCCTTAAATGCCATTTCCAGGGAGAGCAGCAAGAGAAAATCCGGGGCGCGCGGGCTTCGCGCCATACTCGAAAAATCGATGCTCGACATCATGTACAACCTGCCATCGATCACGGGGGTAAAGGAATGTGTTGTGGGAGAAGAGGTTGTTCTAAACAACGAAGAACCGATCCTTCTCTATGAGCAGGAGAAGAAACAGAGCCCGGCAGCCGGCCGCTAAGGCCGGATGGCAATCCCCAACCAAATCGGATAAATATGATACCCATACCCGGCATATTCAAAAAAAGCGGGCAAATGACGGAACCGACCCTTCCTCTTTTACCGCTTCGTGATATCGTTGTCTTTCCGTTTACGGTGTCTCCTCTTTTCGTGGGCCGTCCTAAATCGATCAATGCCCTTTCAGAGGCCATGAATGGTGAAGGCCACTATATTTTTCTTTCCACCCAGTCAAAGGCTGATGAAGATGACCCGGCTGAAAGCGGGATAGGCGTTTACGGCACGGTCGCAAGAGTACTGCAAATGCTGAGGTTGCCGGACGGGACGGTAAAAACCGTGGTGGAGGGGCTCCACAGGGGAAAAATCAAGAGTTTTCTGCCCAATGAAAGTTTTTTTACTGTCCGGCTTGAAATCATCGGGGAAGAGGCGCTTGATCATACCGAACTGGAAGCCTATATCAGGAACGTCCTCGACGGGTTTAACGAATACGCCCGTGTCCACAAGAACATCTCCAAAGAGACAATCGACAGGCTGACGTCCATATCCAACCCGGCACAGCTTCTATATACTCTTATCGACCAGTTTTCATTCAAGGCCTCGGATAACCGGCAACTTCTTGAAAACGATTCTCTCACACAAAGGTTCATTCTCCTTATCAGCTTGATACAACAAGAGATCATGATCCTTGAAACCGACCGGAAAATAAAAAAACGCGTCAAGGAGCAGATGGAAAAAAGCCAGCGCAATTATTATTTAAACGAACAGGTCCGGGCGATTAAAAAGGAGATGGGGGAAGAGGAATCCGCAGACAACGAACTGCGTGAGCTTGAAAAAAGCATTAAAGAAAAAAAGATGTCGGAAGAAGCTACGGAAAAAGTCAAACACGAATTTGCAAAGCTCAAGAGAATGCCTCCGATGTCGGCCGAGGGGACCGTGACCCGGAATTATATCGACTGGCTCATAGGGCTGCCCTGGATGGATAAAAGCGAGCTTGCCACGGATATTGAGGCTGCGGAGAATATATTAAATGAGGACCATTACGGGCTTGAAAAGCCGAAAGAGCGCATACTCGAATACCTGGCCGTGCTGGCCCTTGTAAAAAAGATCAGGGGGCCGATTCTCTGCCTGGTGGGCCCGCCCGGAGTCGGGAAAACATCCCTTGCCAAATCCGTGTCCCGGGCCACCGGCCGGAAGTTCGCCCGTTTATCGCTTGGCGGGGTCAGGGACGAGGCAGAGATCCGGGGACACAGGCGCACCTACATCGGCGCCCTGCCCGGCAAAATCATCCAGTCGCTGAAAAAAGTCGGGGTAAACAACCCGGTATTCTGCCTGGACGAAGTAGACAAGATGAGCATGGATTTCCGGGGAGACCCGTCATCGGCCCTGCTTGAAGTCCTCGACCCAGAGCAGAACTATGCATTCAACGATCATTACCTGGATGTCGATTATGACCTGTCCGACATACTCTTTATAACAACCGCGAACACCCTGCCGGACATCCCCCTGCCCCTCCAGGATAGAATGGAGATCATCCGCCTTTCCGGGTATACGGAAATCGAAAAATTCCATATTGCAACCGGATTTCTCATACCCAGGCAGGTAAAACTAAACGGCCTTAAAGATACGGGAGTCAGATTTTCCCAAAATGCAATCTATTCTATTATCCGTGATTATACCAGGGAAGCGGGTGTAAGGAACCTCGAGCGCGAAATCGCGTCCATCTGCCGAAAAATCGCCAGAAAAATTGCATCAAAAAACGACACCGGCCCGGTTTCCGTGAACACCGCCACCGTCAGGAAATTCCTCGGCCCGATCAGGTTTCTGCACAACCACGTGGAGGAAAATGATCTGATAGGCATTGTAACGGGACTCGCGTGGACCCAGTTCGGCGGGGAACTTTTATGCATAGAAAGCGTGATCATGCCGGGCAAGGGAGATTTCGGCGTTACCGGCAAGCTTGGGGATGTCATGAAGGAATCGGCCAGGGCCGCCATAAGCTACGTCCGGTCGCGGGCAAAGCAGTTCCACATCGATCCGGAATTTCATGAAAAATTCGACATTCACATTCATGTGCCGGAAGGTGCAATTCCAAAGGATGGCCCTTCCGCCGGTATCGCCATGTGTATCGCCATTATCTCGTCTCTTGCCCGGATGCCTGTTGATAAGAACATTGCCATGACCGGTGAAATCACTCTTCGCGGCAGGATTCTGCCCATAGGCGGTCTTAAGGAAAAAATAATGGCCGCCCACCGGGGCGGAATAAAAAAAGTCATCATACCCAAAGAGAATGAAAAGGATCTCAAGGATATCCCTCAAAGCATATCAAAACAAATAAAAATCGTCGCGGTCGACCACATGGACGAGGTTATAGCAGAGTCGATCATATTGCCAGAAGGCCAGGACCTGTTCAAAAATCCGCCGCCATTCATGCTGGCGGGAAAAACGGATAACGCCGGCGAAAGCAGAGTTCCAATAAATTGAAAAGCCAATATTTCATGTGCTCTTTTATCTTGACAGGTGCTATCCGAGCTGTTAGAAACCGAACTCAATCTTACGGAGAAAAGTGGTTCAGGGGGGCGGGTAGCTCAGTTGGGAGAGCGGCGGCCTTACAAGCCGTAGGTCACAGGTTCGAGCCCTGTTCCGCCTACCATTTCGATGTAAAACAGATTTAAAGTTTACGTAACAGGATTTTTGATTTTCGGGGGCGTAGTTCAGCTTTGGTTAGAACGCCGGCCTGTCACGCCGGAGGTCGCGAGTTCGAGTCTCGTCGCTCCCGCCATTATAAATAAAGGGGTTTGCCGGTAACGGCGGCCCCTTTTTTTATTGGGTTTCCGACCCTCCCCCACACTATTCCCCACCGTATTGGACAAAAACACATTGATAAAATCATAAAAATCTACGGGAAAAACATATCTGCCGACAACCTGCTTTTTCCTCTTGGATATTCCAATTTTCTGTTATGATGAAACAGGCTGGCGGGTCGTTTCCCCACACCGGCTATTTCATAAAATGTGACATCCTGGAGAGATTATATTTTTTATACACCCTAAATCATTTGACAAATGGACGTGCTCGGCCGATGGAAAACCTTCGCAGGTGATGAACGATTTGACGGTTCCTTGATCCGGAAATGAAGGATTATGCCAGACGCTACTTTGACTTTCAGTTTTTGTAACCGGCCCTTTATTATTGCCGACGCCTGGTTGCAAAGCCCCCGCGAATAAAAATCCCCATACACCGTTATAAGTCCTTGATTCCGCCTCTAACTTCTGGCATAAAAATCTTTTGTTGCCCGAATCATCAGGCCAGATCATCAGGACTGATCCCGTGGACATTATCGGTTCAACTATCCGATATAAAATACAAGACAGGCTCATATAAATGGAAAACAAACTTTCTTATAAAAACCAAGCTGTTGAGATTAACATACCGGCAATCGCCGAATGCATCGCCAGGACCCAGAAAAAAAGCGGGGAAATTCCCTGGCATGAGGGCGGCAAGACCGACCCCTGGGACCACGTGGAGGCCGCCATGGGGCTGACCATCGGCGGGTATCCCGATAAAGCCCGTCTTGCCTACCAATGGCTGGCCGGAATTCAGCTTGGTGATGGAAGCTGGCATGCGGCCTATGTTGACGGCCAACCCACTGACAGGACACGGGAGACCAACCTGTCCGCCTACATTGCGGTCGGTATTTTTCATTATTTTCTGATAACCGGAGACAAGGTGTTTCTTGCCGATATGTGGGAGACCGTTTCTGCGGCCATTGAATACGCCGTCAGCCTCCAGGCGCCCGGCGGGGAAATTTACTGGGCCAAAAACCCGGACCTTGTCGTTGACCCAATGGCCCTTCTTACCGGCTCCAGCTCCATTTTCATGAGCTTAAAATGTGCCCTTGCCATTGCGGACACCCTTGGTCTCGAGCGGCCTCAATGGCGCGACGCCGCCCTTTGGCTGAAAAACGCCATTGCCAGCGGATATCACCTTTTTAACATCACCAAATCCCATTATTCCATGGACTGGTTTTACCCGGTCCTTTCGGGCGCCGTCACCGGGGATGCGGCAAAAAAACGGATCGATTCGCACTGGAAAAAATTCGTAAAGGAAGGGATGGGGGTATTATGTGTTTCCGACAGCCCCTGGGTCACCATTGCCGAAACATCGGAACTGGTTCTGGCCCTGGCCGCCGCCGGCAGGACCCGGATGGCGGAGATCGTATTCAACTGGCTCAATGACCGGCGGTTTGAAGACGGTTCCTTTTGGTGCGGATTCACCTACCCGGACATGGTGATCTGGCCGGAAGAAAAAATCACCTGGACTAACGCCGTTGTCCTTATGGCGGCCGACGCCCTGTACCGGCTCACGCCGGCATACAACCTGTTTGACCACGATTTCTGGCAACAATTACATATACCACAATAGCCCCGGCTCTCCATATTTTTTCCGCCCGAGCGTATATATGAAATAACCATACGGATTTATCAATTTGCGCAGAGATCACCGACCCTACAATATAAAAAAACTCCATTTAAAGCTCCAGCACTGGTATGCCCGACACAGGATAAAACCTCAGCTTGACGCTCTTGGCGAAGGTTATCTGATGGTTCACCCCTGGAATATTGATATATTCGGCCCGCGCATATCCATTGGAAAGCATGTCAATATCCTCACGACTTCCGATAACCGGGTCAGGCTAACCGTATGGCCTGAAGAGGAGAAAAAAGGGAGCATAACCATTGGAGACTTTTGCCTGATCTGCCCGGGTGTACGGGTCAGTTCCGCCGACGAAATAATTGTCGAAGACAATTGCATGCTCGCGGGAAATGCATTTATCACGGATGCCGACTGGCATGGGGTTTACGACCGGGTCACCACTATCGGACCCACAGCAAAGGTTCATATAGGGGAGAATGTATGGATCGGGGACCGCGCCACCGTCTGCAAGGGAGTCACCATAGGGGAAAACAGTATCATAGGGGCCGGGTCGGTCGTGACGCGGTCCGTGCCTGCAAACGTAATTGCAGCCGGAAACCCGGCAAAGGTTGTCCGCAAGTTAGATCCCGATCGCCCCAGGATAAAGCGTGCAAAATGGTTTGCCGACCCCATACAACTCGCGGCTGAAATCGACGCCATCGACCAAAAAAATCTTTGCGGAAATTCCATGGCCCACTGGGCAAGGACGCTTGTGCGACGGACCTCAAAGGACTAAGACAAAACAATGATAACTGAAAAAGATCTTATCCTGATCTATGACGAAGAGCAGCCGGCTCTTTTCGCCAGGATCGAGGATATATCACCGGATGTAAAAAAGGGGTGGTACCAGGTACGGCTTTTACTTTTAAACCTTCCTCTTACGACCGTGACCTGGATACTGCGCGACGCCTACATAAATGGCGGGCAATTCACCATGAACGGAAACCGGATGCGATTTGAGAAGGTCGAGTCACCAAAACCGGAAACGGCTCCCGAGCTCCTGCCGGAAGAGCCCCCTGCCGAAAAGCGCAAACCAAACGGCAAGGAGAAACACGGCCCCAAGGTCATCGACTTTGCCAGCCTGAAAAAGCCGAAATCCTGACGGCTTTGTAAAAAGCTTCAGCAGGGGCGGAGTTTATCCCCGCCCGTTTCCCGGCGTTCCCCGAACTTATTGAGATGTTATGCAAGAAAAAATCGTAATATCCGCATCCCGCCGCACCGACATCCCGGCGTTTTACATGGACTGGTTCATGGAAGGGATAGGAGCGGGCTCGTTTTCAGTCAAAAATCCATACAATGGCCGCATATCCATCGTTCCCGCCACCGCCGATGCGGTACACTCCATAGTCTTCTGGTCCAAGGATTTTTCGCGTTTTATCGATGAAAAATACGGAAAAGCCCTTATGCGGCTTGGATATCATCTCTATTTCCACTTCACAATAAATTGCGAAAATAAACTCCTGGAGCCAAATATTCCTCCTCTTTGCGAGCGAATCGACCAGGCGAAAACCCTGTGCCGGACATTTGGACCCGCCACCGTATCCTGGCGATTCGATCCCGTATGCTTCTATCATGAAGGGCAAACTTATGAGACCGACAACACCGGCTGCCTCGAAACCCTGGCCCAAAGGCTTTCCGGTTTTGGAATCTTAGGGTGCACCACGAGCTTTGTGGACCTCTATCCCAAGGTGGTGAAAAAAAGCGCGGGGATTTCAAGATTTGGATTCATTGATCCACCGGCATCACAAAAGATAAAAATGCTCATCTCCATGAAGGCAATACTGGACAAATTCGGAATACGGCTCTTTACCTGCTGCGAAAAAAAGGTATTGGCCGGGCTTGCCGAAGGCTGTGGAATATCGGCGGGAGCATGCATCGACCACCGGATTTTAACCAATCTGTACGGACCGGGGTTAAGCATGAAAAAAGACTGCGGCCAGCGTGCGTCCAAAGGATGTGAGTGCATGGTTTCAAGGGACATCGGAGACTACACGGCCCAGCCCTGTTTTCACGACTGCCTGTTTTGCTACGCCAATCCCAGAGCCTGCAAAGAACGGATAAGTCATGAATATTGAAACCATTTTCAAAAAGAACCCGCTGATACTGGCCCCCATGGCCGGAATCACTGATTACCCATTTCGCCGCATCGCACGGGATGCGGGGGCAGGTCTGGTCTGCGCCGAGATGGTGAGCGCAAACGGACTGGTATACGATTCGGATAAGACACACGAGATGCTCTTTCGCACGAATGACGAAACCCCGCTCTCCATCCAGATTTTCGGAGCCAATTCCGACATAATGGCCGATGCAGCGGCCATTGTGGAAAATGCGGGTGCCGATGTAATTGACATCAACTTCGGCTGCTCGGTTAAAAAAATCCTGAAAAGCAATTCAGGGTCGGCGCTCATGGCCGATCTTAAGCTTTGCGAAAGAATAATCTCG
>JAADHK010000003.1 GCA_013151835.1 Deltaproteobacteria bacterium | reverse complement strand
AATCCACCTATCTGGAATTCTGCAAGGACATCGAGCCGGTGATGGTACACTGAGACGTATCGGCCGGAAAACGTTTTTATTTTTCATCCAGGACGGTGACCCCTTCCCAGTTTTCAGGAACTCCGGATGCCTGGTAAGCGCGTATGCGTTTGATAAACAGCGCCGCAGCCCGGTCGGTGTCATCGACTCTGAGCACCGATTCGAAACACGATAGGGCCTCGTCGAATTTTTTTGCCTTGAACAGGGCGACCCCCTCTTCAAACCGCTCCCGGGTGCCCAGCTTTTTTGACTGATCCTGGCTTGATTTATTTGGGCCATTGCCGCCGGTCGCCAGCACCTCGAAAATATCAATGGCTGCGATCCTCCCCTTCACCTGGACGCTGTCGAGAAAGCGCACTTCAAGGGCATCCCTGTTGTCCATAAGATCCAGAATATACCGGCTGACGATGATATCCGCGCCGTAAAGCTTGGTCAGGCCTTCGAGGCGGGCCGCCAGGTTTACGGCATCGGAAATCACGGTCCCTTCCATCCGTTTTTCCTCGCCGATGGTCCCCAGCATCATGGTTCCCGAATGGATCCCGATTCCGATATGAATGGGATCATAGCCCGCCTTTCCCCTGCCCTGATTATAGCCTTCAAGTACGGCCCGCATGGCCAGAGCGGCCCTGACGGCGTCTTCCGGTTTGTCCGGGAATATGGCCATGATGGCATCCCCGATGTACTTGTCGATAAATCCGTTGTTTTTGCGTATGACCGGGCCGACTTTTTCCAGGTAATGATTTAAAAAACTGAAATTTTCCTGGGGCGTCATCTTCTCCGACAATTCGGTAAATGAACGGATATCCGAAAAGAGCAGCGTCATCTCCTTTTGTACATTGTCGCCCAGGCGGATATCGATGATGCTGTCTTTTTTTAAAAATTTTAAAAACTCCCTTGGAACAAAACAGGAATACGCGTCGGTGAGCAGGACCTGGTGGTCCAGAGAACCCTTCAGCTCGGCTTCCGCAGTCCGGATGGATTTGACCATATTGTTGAAGGACGACGACAGAAAACCGATTTCATCGGCAACATGGACGGGCACCGTAACTGCAAGGTTCCCGTTGTTGACATTTTTAACGCCATCGAGCAGAAGGTTCAGGGGTTTGACCAGGCTTTCATGAAAAAACGCGGGAAAGACCGCGATCACGAAGATAATAATCCCCACGATGATATAAAAACAGACCAGCCCCACCCGGTGAATGATATTCCGATAATCCGCATACCTGTAAACAATCCTGAATAAACGGCTACTTACTTGAATCTCGTAATAGACGAAAAAATCCGCCGCCCGGTATGGCGGAAGCGAAAAATATTTCCGAAAACGCCCTGTTGTCCCGGAGATATGCTTTGAGGTTTTCGCCTCCCGAATACCGGAAATGATGCCGGCAAGTCCTGTTTGATGCAGACCTGCGTCATATGAAGCATATCGCAGTATGTCTTTTCCCGGGCCTGCGGCCTCATCCAGCCGATGCTCCAGGATAAACGCCACATTTTTCGGCGCCTTTTTGTAATCCGCGCTTTGTATGGCAATACGGCACTGGTCGGTTTCGATGAGCCGCTCGTTGTCATAGGCATTGTCCCTGATCTGCAGGGCCAGATTCGCGACCAGCCCGAAAACAGTCAGAATCGTGCCAAGGGATATGCCGATGAGCTTGACCATGAATGTCGAGGGTTCCGAAGAATTGTTGATATAAAAAATGATGAACAAGAGCACCACGAAGATAAAACCGGTCCCCAGGATATGGGCGACGATCTCCCAGGAAAGACGGCCCGAATAGGCCATGACAATGGCTGCAATCAGGAGAACCGGGGACAGGAACAAAAGCGTAAGGTTCCTGAGCGCCCTGGCCTCCCTGCGGCGTGGATGAATAATCCGCTTCCAGGCCATGGCCACCGCATAAAGGATGTTGCCTCCACGGCCCGGAAAGTCCTGTTCACCGTACCCGGACAGGGCCCAGGTTTTCCGCAGAAAAACAACCAGCATCCAGAGAATTTCCATGCCGATCACAATCCCGATCTGGGGTGTTTTGTAGAACACGTAGAGATGTGCTCCGAAATTGTAGCAGGGCGTAAAGGACATTGTCTGGTACAGGTAAAAGGGATAGGCCGCGCATGCCGCGGCGATGGTGACAAGCAATGCGATTCTTGATTCCCTTACGTGCAGATTGACCGGGAAGTGATAAGCGAACTGAACCATGGCAATGGCGGAAAAGACCATGGTATGCAAGACCCACCATGCCACGGTGGCTGTTTTTGGATCTTGGGATGAAAAAAGGACGAAAAAGGATAAAAAGACCAGGGAAACACCGGACATAAATACGATCAGATACCAGGTGGCCTGGGATTTTTCCTTGCCCCGAAGGAGAAAATAGACCATAAACAGGATAAGAACAAATACATTCAGGACACTTATGGAAAAGGGCGTTATCTTAAATCCGGTCATAGTCCGATCCCGTGCATGGGTGGCTGATATATTCACATTAAAAGACAGAATGCCATGGAAAGTCAATTCATATTACCTGTAATCGCAATCGTCTGGTTTCTCCTGGTCGCGCATTTTTTAACGGCCATCGGCAGGATCTTTTTCCAGCGGGAAATGCTTGAGACGACCACGGGGTTTTCAGAAGAATCGTGGCCCTTTGTTTCCATTATTATCCCGGCCCGAAACGAGGAGAAGAACATCACCCGCTGCCTGGAAGGCCTTTTGAACCAGTCGTATCCCAAAGACAGGTACCGGATTATCGTCGTGGATGACGATTCTTCGGATCGTACGGCGGCACGGGTAATGTCCCTTCAGGAGCTGCACCCGAATCTTTGCCTTGTTTCAGCGGACGGACTGCCCGAAGGCTGGACGGGTAAGAATCATGCCTGCGCCCTGGGCGCAAAACATGCGACGGGCGTTTTTTTATGTTTTATTGACGCGGATTTATTTGCCGGGCCCCACCTCCTGTCTTCCGCGATATCGTATGCCGTGGATCACCGGGTGGCGCTTTTATCCTTAAGCCCCTTCCAGGAACTTGTTTCTTTGGCCGAGCGCATTCTTTTGCCGGGAATTTTTATCTGCATCGCCTCGACCATGAATTTTAAAAATATCAATAAATCGTCAAAACCGGATGCCGTGGCCAACGGGCAATTTTTGTTATTTAAACGTGAAAGTTACGACGCAGTTTCAGGGCATGAAGGGATACGGGGCGAGATCATGGATGATCTGGCGCTGGCAAGGAAAATCAAGGCATCGGGCCTGCGGCTTGCATTCCTGTTCGGAGACGCCCTTGCCCGAACCCGCATGTATGACCGATGGACCGCCATATGGGAGGGATTTTCCAAAAATTTATCGGAAATTGTGCGAACAGAACGGATTTCCCGGGTGATCGGAAAGGGCATTCAATTTCTCATGCTGGCCTGGATGCCCCTTGCGCTTCCCCTGCTCACCTGTTCCGCCCTGGCACAAAGCAGCAACCTGCTGTCCTGCCTTTCGTTTTATCTGGCCATGGCCGGAGCCGCAGGCCTGTTGATCGCCATGATTGCAACAATAAAAACGCTCGGCCTGCCCGCGGGCTATGCCCTGTTTTTTCCGGTCTCGCTTACGATGTTTGTGATAATACTCATTAACAGTTTCATGGGAAAACGCATGGGACGGCGGGCATGGAAAGGCCGGGTGTATCAATCGGACGATAGCTGAGCCGGCCGATTGACGGACTTTGCTTAAGAATTTCGTGGCAAGATATCCTATTGGGTCTCAATTGTGGGCACAATTGAGACCCAATAGTATCCAAAGTTTTCACAGTCCCGGAATGAGGCCCAATGTAAGTGGTTGTTTTCACTGCCTCAGAAATGAAGGTTCCAGTTGCAACGCGCGTTGCAACTGAAACAAACGGGGATGATTACGGGGGGTGATGCTTCATCTTTTTTCAGCATTTCGAGTAAATCGACATACTGATGGCGTCGTAAAAAGTCCCATCTACTGCGTTGTAGCGGGTCGCGAAATACTCGGAATACTATATGTATGCCTCCGCTTTCGCGA
>JAADHK010000127.1:60803-68799 GCA_013151835.1 Deltaproteobacteria bacterium | reverse complement strand
GGTTTTTCAGGAGCAAAGGCATACATATAGTATTCCGAGTGACTGAAAAAACACTGCAACGCAGTAGATGGGACTTTTTACGACGCCATCATTATTAGGAGGTGAAACAAATGGCAACACGAAGCGGGCGATTAAACGTGAGAGTTACAGACGCGCAAAAAAAACTGATAACCAGGGCGGCTGAATCTACTCATTCCAGTGTTTCAGATTTTGTCTTGCGCTCGGCTTGTCGTGCGTCCGAACAAGCTTTGGCTGATCAAACAGCCTTTTTCCTTAATGAAGAGGATTTTGTTGCATTTCAGAACGCCCTGGAAGGGCCGGCCCAATATAATCCAAAACTTGCTGAAATTCTCAAGGAAAAAGCCCCATGGGAAGATTAACGCCTCCCCAGCTTTTATCAGAAAATCATGTGCTTGAGAATTTTGATTGCGGGGACGACTTCTTAAATGATTGGCTTAAAAAATATGCGCTGATAAATAACAGGGCTAATTCCGCAAAAACCTTTGTTATTTCTGATGATCGACAAGTTGTTGGTTATTACAGCCTTGCAATGGGGTCTGTTGATTATGAAGTAGCGACTCCAAGAATAAAAAAAGGACTGGCACGGCACCCGATACCCGTTGTTGTCCTTGCCAGGTTAGCCGTAGATCTTCGATATCAAAAGAAAAGAATAGGTATCGCAATATTAAAAGATGCTCTTTTAAGGGCGTTAACGGTTTCAAAACATATCGGAGCAAGAGCCGTTTTTGTGAATGCGAAAAATGAGAATGCCGGGAATTTCTACCAGAAACAGGGTTTCATGCCTCTGCCTATCGATTCATTAAAACTTATGCTACTTATGAAGGACCTCCATAAAACGCTTGAAACCCCTTGATTGCCCCTATGGCGAAATATCTTTCGCGGCTCCGGAATAAAGCCTTCAGTTGCAACGCGCGTTGCAACTGAAAAACCTAAAAATTACGGTATGTTCACGGGAGGGGTAAATCTTCATCGTTTCCCAGCATTTCCAGCAAGGCGGAGCATTGGTTCCGGATATTTTCCCCGGTTTTTTTCGATTTTTGATCTTTCTGACTCTGAGCAGGAGTTCCCGCGCGGACATACCGTCATTTGTGCATTCCTTGATGAGCCGGATTTTCTTCAGGCATTTATCCCCTCCTCTATATTGGCAAAGTTTTCACGATGAGGTAATTATATTATAATCACAAACGTTTATTATCAGCGGGTGTCGCGTGATTCCAGATCCTCCCATCTCGCATATGCCGCTTCCAGCAGGCTTTCCAGTTCTTCATGCCGCGCTTTGATCTGCGCAACTATCTGCCGATCTGTTTTATAAAAATCAGTGGCCGACATTTTTTTAAAAAGGTCGGTTTGTTCTTTTTCCATGGCTTCGATTTGTTGCGGCAGGGCCGCAAGTTCTCTTTTTTCCATATAGCCCAGCTTGTTTTTCCCGGGCCCATTTTTTTCCGGCATGGATGCGGATTTCTTTTTTTCACGATCCTTTACAGAATTTTTTACAGGGATTACCGCCGGTTTTTTCTGCCGGAGCCAGTCATCATATCCGCCGATATATTCGGTAAATTTCCCGTTTTCCTCGTACACCAGGGTGCTGGTGACCGCATTATTTAAAAATGCCCGGTCATGACTGACCAGAATCAGGGTTCCGCTGTATTTATAAAGCAGCTCCTCGAGCAGCTCAAGTGTCTGAATATCAAGGTCATTGGTGGGCTCGTCCATTATAAGAAGGTTTGAGGGGCGGGTAAAGAGCCGGGCCAGGAGCAGCCGGTTGCGCTCCCCGCCCGAAAGCGTTTTTAAGGGGCTTCTTGCCCGGTCAGGCGGAAACAAAAAATCCTTGAGATAACCGATTATATGCCGCCGCCGGCCGTTGACCATAACAAAATCGCTGCCGTTTGCCACATTATCGCAAACCGATTTTTCTTCGTCGAGTTGTTCCCGAGTCTGATCAAAATAGGATATTTTAAGATTTACACCAAGGCGTACACTCCCTTGATCCGGCTCGATATTTTTAAGCAAAAGCCCGAGCAGTGTTGTCTTGCCGGTGCCGTTGGGCCCTATGATACCCACCCGGTCACCCCGCATCACGGTAACGGAAAAATCCTTTAAAATGGATTTTTTATCATACCCAAAGGATATTCCCGAAGCCTTGATGACCAGTTTACCGGTGCGCCCGGCTTCCTGAAGTTCCATTTGCGCCAAACCCGGACGGGCGCGCCGGTTTTGCCGCTCTTCACGCATTTTCAAAAGCGCGCGGACCCGCCCTTCATCCCGGGTCCGCCGGGCCCGTATCCCTTTGCGTATCCAAGCCTCTTCAATGGCCAGTTTTTTATCAAACTGATGGTGATATTCTTCCTCGGCGTCCATGAGCGCGGCTTTACGGGTTAAATAGGTTTTGTAATCGCAGCTCCAGGACGTGATTTTTGCAATATCAATCTCAATAATCCGGGTGGCGATTTTTTCGACAAGGCACCGGTCATGGGTCACAAAAATCAGAGTCCCGGCAAATTTCAACAAAATCGCCTCAATTAAATCAATTGATTCGATGTCCATGTGGTTGGTGGGTTCATCTAAAAGCAGAATCTCCGGTGATCCGATAAGTGCCCGTCCAAGCAATACCCTGCGTTTCAATCCTGCTGAAAGATTTTCAAACCTTAACCCGGGGTCCAGCTTGAGCTGAGTCAGTATTTTTTCGATAAATGCCTGCTGCCGCCATGTTTCCTCGTCTGCGGCACTGCTTCCGGTCGAGGCCGCAGTCCCCGGCTCTTTTTTGCGATCCGCAGCAGAAATTTCAAGAACAGTTCCGGTAAGATTCGATGGTATTTCCTGGGGCAGGTATGAGATGCGCAGGCCGGGCTGACGATAAATCTCGCCTTCATCCGGGACAATGGCATTTCGGATGATATTTAAAAGCGTGGATTTACCCTCGCCGTTTCGGCCCACCAGGCAGGCCCGCTCCCCTGCTTTGATGTGAAGGGTGACCCGGTCAAACAGCAGGCGGCCGCCAAACCCCATGCTCATTTTGTGAATACTCAATAACGTCATAATAAAATATCATCCGGTATATGGGGTCAAACCTTGATTAGTGATTATTTGTCTTTGCATCAACGGAGTCTGCGGCATCCGGGCCAAATAATCACTAATCAAGGTTTGACCCCTACGGCATCCTGACGGCATCCTGTATGCTTAGCAAGGTCATGACACCACAACATGGTCCGGAACAACAAGCGGATCAGCGATGATTTGAATTTCCTTAAACCCGAATTCTTTTTTTAACCGGTCAAGGTTGTTCTTTTTTAATCCCTGCATCCTGGAAACACAGGACGGGTGGACCGATAGCAGAAGCCGCCGGGATGCGTCTCCGATTTGATTTATCGCAGATTTAACCTTATCAAGCATTATCTCCGATAAAACCATGTGCCCGAAGGCCGGGTGATAGGGCCCCGCAAGGACGGCCGCGCCGCTGTCAAGTTCCTCGTTTGCCTGGAGTCCCATCCGTATGACCCGTATATTTTTTGCGGTAAACATCAGGTACAGCGCCTTTACCCGATCGATGCATTCGTCCAGGCAAAGCGGTGTGTATTTCCCGTTTTTATACCAGGCTGCAAGGGCGCTGTCCGCAATAACCAGGGTCGGGTAGATGCGAACGAAATCGGGTTTAAGAGCGGCGATGGCTGCGCCCGTGGACATGGTTACTTCACGGGTTTCTCCGGGCAGGCCGACCATCACTTGAAGACCGAGGCCGTATCCTCTTTTTTTAATAAGGGCCACGGCGTTTTTTGTATCAGCGGATGTATGGCCCCGTCGGCAGCGTGCGAGTATGGCGTCATCCATGGATTGAACCCCCAGTTCAATGCAGGAAACCGGATATTGCTCAATGAGGGAAAGCGTTTTTTCAGTAATAGTGTCCGGCCGTGTGGAAAATCGGACGGAATCGATTTCGACCCGCTCTAAAAAAGGAATTACCGGGGCCATTAAGGTACTTATGATTTTTGGATCAAGTCCGAGAAAATTGCCTCCGAAAAAAGAGACTTCAATCGGTTTTCGAAAAGGTTTCTTAAATTGCAAAAACCTTGTGATGATGTTTTTGATCTCAACGGGATCGGGAATCGGGGTTGTAGAGCCGGTAAGGGCGGCCTGGTTGCAGAAAACGCACCTGTGCGGGCAGCCCGAGTACGGGATAAAAATTGGTATGACAAGGGGTTTGTTTGAAGAAATCGGCATGGCGGGCATATGAATCCGTTACTTACGAGCCGTCACAAGTGTTTCAAAGGCCTTTTTCGCAGCCTCCTGCTCGGCCGCTTTTTTACTCTTTGCCCGCCC
Organism: Deltaproteobacteria bacterium; assembly: GCA_013151835.1. Classification (GTDB taxonomy): domain Bacteria; phylum Desulfobacterota; class Desulfobacteria; order Desulfobacterales; family Desulfosalsimonadaceae; genus JAADHK01. The sequence continues at coordinate 64,464 of JAADHK010000127.1, read as the reverse complement.
CTTTGTGCAGATGCCAAAGGCGGTAAGGCAGACCTCGAAGGTTTTGTTATGGTCGGGGCCGAGTTCATTGATAATGCTATAGTCCGGCACCTGCAATCCCTGGTTCTGAACCATTTCCTGGATACGGCTTTTATAGTCAAAAACAGGTCGGTCCTCTGGAATGGAATCTATCAACGGGCTGAAATGAGCTTTTAAAACCTCAAAAACCCCTTCAAATCCGCCGTCCAGATATATGGCGGCAATCACCGCCTCCATGGTATCGGCCAGTATGGATTTTTTGTGGCGGCCGTCTGTTTTGCTTTCCCCTTTTCCAAGGAGGATGAAAGCGCCGAGGTTAAGGCCCGAGGCTATTTCGGCAAGCTTTTTTTCATTGACCAGGGTTGAACGTATACTTGAAAGAGCCCCTTCGTCTAAATTTGGAAAACGGGTCATCAGCATATGGGAGATGACAAGGCTTAAAACTGCATCTCCAAGGAATTCAAGCCTCTCGTTATTGGAAAACCCTTCATTTTCGTTGGCGAAAGAACGGTGGCAAAGGGCTGTTTCAATTAATTGCCTGTTTAAAAATTTATAGTTTAAAACAGATTCAAGATCAGAAAAATTGTTTTCAGATATTTTATCCTGTTTTGTTAATAGCGCCCCCTTAAGTTGTTCAAACAGTTCGGCAGGAACATCTATATCGCCCCTGTACCCTGAACCCATTTGTATTTGAGGGTTTATGTCACCGTGAAAATCAGAGCCGCCCGTCATGAGCAGGCCGAAACGCCCGGCGATGTTTTCAAAAAACCTTGTCTCTTCCCGCGATTGTCCCGGGTAATATACCTCAAGGCCCTCAAGGCCGAGCCTGGTCAGTATTTCGATCAATTCTTCAATGGGCAGGTCCGTGTGTCTTTGAATCAATATCGGGTGAGCCATGACCGGGATGCCGCCGGCCTCCTTTATGAGGCTTATGGCTTCTGCCACCGGAATTTTGGCTTTTTCCACATAGGCGCATTGCCCTTTTCCAAGATAACGGTCAAAGGCATCATCGATGTTTTTTGCAAAGCCTTTGGCGATAATGCATGTCGCTATATGGGGCCGGCCGATTTCCTTCTTTCCGGCCATTTGCTCCACTTCAGAAAGAGAAACGTTTATTCCAAGATCGTTTAATTTTTTGATGATTTCGGGATTACGGTTGTTTCTTGCCGTTTGCTGGTCGTAAAGCACCCGGGTAAGCTTTGGGTCATGGATGTTAAAACCGTAGCCCAGCAGGTGCAGGCTTCCGTTTTCGGAAAAAAAAGGGGGGGGGAAGGCCGTACTGATTTCAACCCCGGAAACAATGGACAGGTTTTCCGGTATGCCCGAGGTCAGGGCGGATTCATACCCGTCGACCGTGTCGTGATCGGTTATGGATATGGCGTAAAGGTTGAGCCCTGATGCCAGCGCTATGATTTCGCCCGGCGTGAGACTTCCGTCCGAAGCAGTCGAATGGATGTGCAGATCGACTTTTAAACGGTTATATCCCAAGAGCCTTCTCGAAAGTTTCCTGCTTGGTCTTACAGTCAATACAAAGTGTCGTGACCGGGCGGGCTTTTAATCTTTCAAACGAAATTTCATCCCCGCATTTTTCGCAGATACCAAAGGAACCGGCTGAAATCCGGTCCAGGGCTTTTTTGACTTTCTTGATCAGTTTGTGCTCCCGATCCCGGATACGAAGCTCGAAATTACGGTCGGCTTCATATGTCGCCCGGTCGGTGGGGTCCGGAAAACTTTCCCTCGGATTGTTCATCCCGGATACAGTCCCGTCCGCCTGTTTGAGCAAGTCATCAATCCGCTTTGATAAAAGCTCTTTAAAAAATTTAAGATCTTTTTCGTCCATTATTTGCGTCCTTTTCGTATCCTTTTTCTTATCGTTGGTAGATATTTTCCCTGTTTCCGCAAAGAGGTTTCCCATCCGCCTTTTGATAGAATCGTTTTAGATAACACAGCCTAAATTTAATTGTAAAGCATAAAGTTTGAAATGAGTTTTTTGACTGTCATTCCGGAATAGTTTAGACTTTTCCGGAACGACATTTCATAAAAGAATAGCCGGGGCAAGCCATGTATAAAGATCGTCTGATATACTCAGTTCTTAAAAAGCTTTTTATGGCGGTTTGAACGCCACTATATCCGAAAATAATTTTTCAATGATATCAAGCGATTGAAAATTAGTTATTTGGAAGCAAATAGAGAATAATAAAATTATCATCCTCACCGGGGCCAGGCAGGTTGGGAAAACCACGCTCATGAGAAAGCTTTGCGAAACCTTATCGGTTGGAAGTGTATCAGCAGTGTGCCTCCGTGAATGGGCATTTGTTTTTTTGCCTTGGAACCAGTGATATTTACGAGTAGCCTGTAAATATCATGGTTAAAAAAAGAAATCTGGAAGGCAAAATCAACCGGCTGCTGGAGATGTTTCCCGTGGTAGCCGTTATTGGTCCTCGGCAGTGCGGTAAATCAACAATTGTTCGCCAATTACGACCGGACTGGAAGTATTATGATCTGGAAAGTCCGGCGGACTGTCAATTAATCACTTCTGATCCTGCGGCATTTCTATCCTTAAACCTTGCTCAGGTAATCATTGATGAGGCCCATCAATACCCGGAATTGTTTAAGGTTCTAAGAAGGGATTATAGATTCTGAAAGACAGCAAAAAGGCAGATTTTTGCTCACCGCTTCCAGTTCGCCGGAGATTGTCAAGGAAATAACTGAAAGCCTGGCTGGTCGTATCGCCACAGTGAAGCTATGGCCATTTACCCAAAACGAATTTTATGAACGACCGCCTTCTCGTCTCTATGAGATGATCGTCCAAGAGACGAAAACGAAGACGACCACGGCAAAAGATTTTCTGGCGTTGCGTCCATCCGTCACAACCGGGCAAAGTATGGATATCTGGTTTATGGGCGGGTTCCCCGAGCCGTTAACCGAGAGTGCAAGGGGGAACGATGCCTTTTATAATCAATGGATGGGAAATTATATGATTGATTATATTGGCCGTGACATCAGAACACTTTTTCCCCGGTTGAATATTCATAATTTCAGGCGGTTTCTTACCCTTCTGGCCCAGTATTCAGGACATCAGCTTAATATGAGTGACATGGCAAGGGCGCTTGAGATAAGTGTTTCAACGGTAAAGGATTATCTGGACATCATTCACCAGACGTTTTTATGGCGAAATCTGCCCCCTTATACCGGAAACAGGCTCAAGCGGGTGCAAAAGGCGAAAAAAGGATTTTTTCGCGACCCGGGCCTGCTTCATTATTTTCTTAAAATCAGTGATCTTGACAGGCTGCTTATTCATCCTGTGGCTGGTTTTTCCTTTGAGAGTTTTGTTATTGAAGAAATAATTCGCGGTCTGCAGGCAACCATGGCCACCCGTTTGGAATTTTTTTATTTCAGAACCGTCAATCAATCAGAGGTCGATCTGGTGATAGATGGACCATTTGGTACGATTCCCATAGAAATAAAGCTGAATTCAGTGGTAAAACGGATTTCACTGCGCGGTCTGGAGCGGTTTTTGGCCGATCGGGAAGGGTACGGTATTTTGATTAACCGCAGCAAACGCCCGGAACTGCTCACCGAAAGAATAATTCAGATCCCCGTTAATTATATTTGAGAAAACCTTTTATTCTTTTATCTATAG
>JAADHK010000127.1:0-60787 GCA_013151835.1 Deltaproteobacteria bacterium | reverse complement strand
ATGAGTTGAATTTGGAGGTTGAGTCTGTTCTTGTCTCTTGTTAAAATTTAAATAAGTCAAGAGTAGACTTGCCCCCCCACCCCATTAATCCGGCACATCGCTGTTAATAACGGGCAGGAAGTCAAATACCGTGAAATGGCTCAGGTATCCGGAGTTGATGAAAAAACAGTAAAGAATTACATTGAAATTTTAAAGGAGACGTTCCTTGTTTCCGTACACCCCCCGTGGTTTAGCAACCGGAATAAGGAACTGGTCAAAATGCCCAAAATCTATTTTTCTGACAGCGGGGTCAGAAATTATTTTATCAAGAACTTTTTGCATTGATCTCATGGCCCAATGGCGCCGGAGATATGCGTGGATATATGAGCCTGTTGTTTGATGCCGGATACACACTTAATTTGATTGCGGGCCGTAATCTCGCGATTCGCCAGTAGAAAAATTCACCGGGCCTGTTGCAAGTATGGGAGCCGCGTCTATTGCTTTAGCATCCATCATTACAACCATTCGCTGAAGAGCGCTTAAGGCCATATGCTGTTCCCAATTTTGCAGCCTCTCAAATTGATTTAAAAATGTTTCCTGAAGAGGGGAAGGCGCTTCATCGAGTAATTTTTGACACGTTTCGGTGGCTCTGACAAAAACACGTCGTTTGTCTTTTTCACTACGCCTTCTGGCAATATACCCTCTTTTTTCAAGACGATTCAAAACGCCCGTTACCGTTGCCTGCCCCAGGCTAACTGTTTTGGCTAATTCTCCGACAGAAATTTCCTTGTGTCCTGACAGCTCTTGCAGGATAACAAGCTGAGGTCCGGTTATGCCATATTTTTTAACGAGCGACTTGGAATGCAGGTCAATGGCCCGCATAATCCGTCGAAGCGCAATTAAAACCTCTTTTGATAAAGGTTGCTCCTTACTCTTGTTGTTCATTTATGCGTATCCTTTTTTCGTCCGGCAACAATCTCCATTGTGAGTATTTTATAGTCATCTGTGTGGTATGTCAGTTGACACCTCAGGTGCGGTAAAATTGAAAATTCGGATCATTCTACCAACGGGTAAACTCCCTCCTTGTCATGGACCTCTTTGCCTGTCAACGGTGGATTAAACACGCAGATCATCCGCATATCCGAAAAAGCCCGCAAATAATGTTTCTCATGCTTGTTTAAAGCATACATGGTACCGTCCTTAATTTTAAAAATCTCTCCGGTTTCAATAAGTTGCAACTCACCTTCACCAGCCACGCAATAAACCGCCTCCAGGTGATTTTTATACCAGATGAGAGTTGTAGTACCGGCAAATATAGTGGTGTCATGAAATGAGAACCCCATGCCGTCTTTCTTCAAAAGCATACGCCGACTTGCCCATGTTCCGGTTTCTGCGGCAATATCATTTTCTGATCCGATAATCTCTTCCAGCGTCCTGACTAACATTACATTTCTCCTGTGAGTTTCCCCTTTTTTTCTTCAACAAGTTCGCCAATGGATTGCTCGACAATGGCAATGCCCTTTAAAAGGGTTTCTTCATCAATGACCAGCGGCGGCAGAAACTTAAGCACTTGGTCATCCGCACCGGCAAGCTCAATGATCAGACCATTTTCAAAACATCGTTCAGAAATCTGTGAACAAAATCCCCTTTCCGGAATTTCAAGACCGAAGATCATGCCGCGACCCCGAACTGCCGCATTGAGTTCAGGAAATTTTTTAACAATCGCCTCAATTCCTTTTTTCATTATCTTGAATTTATGTTTGATCGCATTACCCAGATCCATATTATCCCAGTATTGAAGACATTCGCAGGCCGCCACAAATGCCAGATTGTTGCCCCGGAATGTTCCGGTATGCTCTCCCGGTTTCCACTGGTCCAGGTCCTGACGAAAAAGAAGCAGCGCCATGGGCAGACCGCCGCCGATGGCCTTGGACAGGGTCACCATATCGGGCTTAATACCTGATTCCTCAAAACTGAAAAAATCGCCAGCGCGTCCATTGCCCACCTGAATATCATCAACAATAAGCAGGATATCAAACTCATAGCACACCACAGCCAGCTCCCTGAGCCATTCCGAGCTGGCAATGTTAACTCCGCCCTCCGCCTGGATAGTCTCGACAATCACAGCAGCCGGTAAATCAAGGCCGCTGCTGTTATCAGCCAGCAGTTTCCGGAAATAATCCATGGTGCTGACATCAGGGCCCAGATAACTGTCATATGGCATAAAGCTGACATTTGACCGGCTGATATATGCCTCATCACGATAAAAGGTATTTCCGGTAATGGAAAGGGACCCCATGGTCAGGCCATGATATCCATTGGTAAACGAAACAATGTTTGACCGCCCCTTGATCATCCGAGCCAGTTTTATTGCTGTTTCCACCGTATTGGTACCCGTGGGGCCGGTAAACTGAACCTTGTAATCAAGGTTTCGCGGCTGCAAAATAGTGTCATTAAGTTTTGTCAAAAACTTCTTTTTAGCCGTGGTAGCCATATCCAGAGTGTGAAACGGACCCTTATTCTTGATATATTCAATCAACGCATTGTTGATGCGTTCATTGTTATGGCCGTAATTGAGCGTGCCGGCTCCGGCAAAAAAATCGATGTATTGTCTTCCGGATTCATCAATCATAAGCGACCCTTCAGATGATTCAAATATTACCGGAAAAGATCTGACGTACCCCCTGACGCGTGATTCAATCTGTTCAAAAATTCTCATGTAACTCCTTTCTTTAATTATACAAATTCATTAAAAACCCGATCCGATATGAAAGAGTATTTCCGGTTCATGGTTATTTTGTCCAAAAGTTGTCGCTGAAAAGAATTCTTTCTCAAATTCAAAAGGTAGGTTCAACTCTCTGGCCACTGCGGTAAAAAGGTTAATTGATGCTTGATTAGAAGGCGTGATAGTTGTATCCATATTTTTAATATTTAATTCTTTCAAGTTGTTAAACGCATTTGTCAGCATTTTGAGGCCGACGCCCTGACCGCGTTCCTTTTCATCAACTGCCACCTGCCAGACAAATAATGAATCCGGTGAGCCCGGTGGGATATAGGCTGTGACAAATCCGATAACATGCCCTTGCTTTTCAGCGGCGATGCATGTTTTGCCAAAATGGCGGCAGATAATCAGATAGTGGTATAGTGAGTTGACATCCAATACTTTGGATGTCTTAGCGATTTCCCAAAAATATTTGCCATCTGGTATTTTTGGGGTTCGAAAAACAACGCCGTTTTTTTGCGGCTGTTTTTTGCTCTCAAAACTTTCTCCCCTGCTTTTCATTTTCTTGCAAGTATGCAACTGAAAAATCTATACTTTACTTATTGATGGCGTCGTAAAAAGTCCCATCTACTGCGTTGTAGCGGGTCGCGAAATGCTCGGAATACTATATGTATGCCTCCGCTTTCGCGACACCACTACGCCTTGTATATGGAACTTTCTACTTAGCCATCTTTACCGGGTTGCCTGACTTTTTACGAGATCATCACTTATTTAACATCTTTCTTTTTTTTATTTAGGTTTTCCCTGTCGCCGCTTTCAAGAACCCGAATCCCGGCTTTTTACGAAATCATCAAAAAACAATTGGCTGTTCATTTATATTATTTTGCATCCAATTAAATTTATTTTTTTAATAGTGATTTTTATATTGCATTCAATATATATGTCAAGGCTTAAGAAGCTCGGTAAAGGCATTTTTTGCATCAAAACATTTAGTTAACAAGCCAATGCTTTGATATTTGTTTGAAATTTATATTCTATGCAAAAGATATATATATTTTGTATAGAATATAAATTATTCGTTGAACAGGCCCTGTATCATCTGAGGCGTCTTTATATTCGGGGGATGGCTATAGGACAGGGGCGTGGACATATTACCAGTAAAATCATAATGATCTTTTTTTATAAATGGTCGTATTGAAACATTGTCCAGTCATCTAAAGACAACTCTTTTACTGCTTGCTATCGGCAAGCGATTGACATCTGGTTTCTTTGCTGCGGAAGACGGGAAACGGCAAATGGATTTTTTCTTGTTTCCCCCGACAACCAGGATGATTTTAAAGCCTGTTGTTACTCATCCGGTTCGAGATGAAAAAGACGGCGGGTTATATCGAGATAAAGGGCCTTGTCGGTGTGAGAGCCGGTGTTTTTTAGAAAAAGGGTGGGGTGGTGGAGAAATTTTTTAATCATGGCTTCCGTCATCCGCTTAAGGGCGAGGGCGTCGGTTTCGGAAAATTTGTCAAGCCCGGGAAGTGTACGTTTAATTTCAGCATCCGCAATGAAAGAAAGCCGATCATGAAGCGCCTTTACCGTGGGAACGATATCCAGGCCGTCGTACCATTGCCTGAACCGGATAACCGCCTGGTCGATTATCCTTTCCGCCTTGATGGATTCCTTGTGCCGTGCGTCCATGTTTTCATCGATCACACCGTTTAAATCGTCTATATCATAAACATACGCGTTATCTATGCGGTTTATGCCGGGATCAATGTCCCTCGGGACGGCAATATCGATGAAAAACAGGGGTCGGTTTCTCCTGGCCCGCATTACCGGCTTGATCTTCTTGGCGTTGATGATAAACCCGGGCGCTCCGGTGGAACTTATTATTATGTCGGCGGAAACAAGCGTATCTTCTATTTCTTCAAACCGTATGGCCTGGCCGTTAAATCTCCTGGCAAGTGCTTCGCCAGTGGCAAACGTCCTGTTTGCAATGTACCGGCGGCCGTCCGCGTGGTTGTGAATCAGGTGAGCCACGGCAAGCTCGGCCATTTCTCCTGCTCCTATGAGTAAAATGGTCTTTTCGTTTAGCCGCCCGAAGATTTTTTTGGCAAGCTCGACTGCCGCGTAACTTATGGATACGGCCCTGCTGCCGATACCCGTCTCGCTCCGGATGCACTTTGCCGTGAAAAATGCCTTGTGCATAACACGATTCAGTATGACGCCGGTGCCCTTTGCACCAACGGCGGATTGATACGCCTGCTTGAGCTGGCCGAGGATCTGCGGTTCTCCGACGATCATGGAGTCGAGACTTGCGGCCACCTTGAATATATGAGATACGGCCTCGTCATCTTTATGGATATATAACGCGCCCTCAAAGTCGGCAGGCGGCATGGACCGGGTGGATGAAAGATATGCCTTGAATCGGGCAACCGCCTTGTCGGGGTCATCGGCTGTCATCATCACTTCCATCCGGTTGCACGTGGAGATTATTATAACCTCCCTGATTTCGACCATGGATTTCAGTTCAAGGATAGCCTCAACGGTTTCCCCGTTCGAAAAAGACAGTTTCTCGCGCAATTCAAGTGGGGCCGTGTTGTGATTTATTCCGGCAATAACGATACGGGCTTTTTCCCGGTTCGGCCCGGAGGGCATGTTACCACCTCGTGAATTCATAGTGATGCCCTCCGAGAAAGAGGCTTACGCCCAGAAATGTGAAAACCAGGATAATAAATCCCGCAATTGCTAAAATGGCGGCCCTTCTTCCCCGCCACCCGGCAACAATACGTTCATGCAGGAGAGCTGCGTAAATCAGCCAGGATATCCCCGACCAGACCTCCTTTGGATCCCATGACCAGAAATGACCCCATGCCTGGCGGGCATATACGAAACCACTGATCAGGCCTATGGTGAGCGCGGTAAACCCGCCGACGATAAATGCGTAACCCGTGCTGTCCAGCATTTCAAGAGAGGGGAGTCTTTTAAAAAAGAAACGGTTGCTCTTTGTCTTGATGGCGCGTTCCTGGATGAGATATAGAATCGCGGTGCCGCAGGCCAGGGCCAGAGCCGCCTCACCCGTGAAGATCAGTATTATGTGAATAAATAACCAGATACTGTTAAACGGGGTTTTAAGGTTTACTATGGTATCGGGTAAAAGGATGGCGGCCCCTGTCATCAGGGCTACGAGGGGTACCGCAAAAACGCCGAGTATTTTTACCCTGCCCCGGTAACGGATAAGGATAAAGAAACCGGCAAGAATCCAGGCCGCAAAGAGAATCGTTTCATGAAGATTTGCAACAGGGAGCCTGCCGCCGTGTGCATATTTATACCCTATGGCGCAGGTGTGAAACAAAAAACCGGCCAGCACGGATATGAAACCGGCTCTGTACCAGGATTCCTTTTGCACTAAGAAGAATAAAACATAGCCTGCCGAACCGGCCAGGTAAAGCATCAGGGCCGGGATTAATAGTGTATTTGTTGTCATAGTCGCCTCTGCCGCAGTGCGTTGAATTCCTATTCCATCAGGCTTTCATATTCATATCCCGGGCCGAAAGTATCATAAAGCATCCGGTCGATACCTTTTATATCGCCCTGTTGGATCATTTCGGGAAGGCCGCTTTTAATCAGGGTTTCAAACTGGCCTTTATGTTCTTCGGGAGCGTGTTCGGATGCAAGGGCCTTTTTTCTGATCCGCCGCATGAGCCGTAGAAAAATGCCATATTCCTCACCGCAGATATTTTCAATGTCTTTTCTTAATTTTTTGGCAAATGCCGGGCTTGCTCCCGAAGTTGAAACAGAGACGATCAGGTCGCCGCGGCAGACAATGGACGGCAGGATAAAATCGCAAGCGTCCGGAAGGTCGGCGATATTGCACAGCACCCTTTTTTCCCCGGCGGATTTTGCAATCTCACGGTTAAGGTTTTCATTGTCTGTGGCCCCTATGACCATAAACCGGCCGTTTAAGTCTGATTCAACATAGGGCCGGCAGATTTGAAAAATATTGTCGTTACCTTCAAGTTCAGCAAATTCGCTGAGGAACGAATCACTTACAACCGTGACCCTGGCGCCGCAGGCCGCAAGGCCGGCCACCTTTCTTAAGGCCACGTTACCGCCGCCTACGACCAGGCAGTCTTTTTCCCGTATGTCGAGCATGATGGGGTAGTATTTCACTTTTCTTCCTTACCGACTTCGTAAAAAACCCGTCTGCCGTGTTGCGCCTCGTCCCTTCCCGGCACGCCGCAGCGCAGTGGATGGAACTTTTTACGATGCCGTCAGCCTTGGTTTTGCCTTTAAAATATCTCGAATTAACGCTACCCAACCGTCAAGGTCATCAGATCCTCGGCCAGGGTCAGGGGGCCCGCATAGGTTTTCCTGCACTGGGCCTTGATATCAACGTTGTCACATTCAGGGTAAAAATGAGTCAGAACCAGATGCTTTACCTTGGCGGCCGTTGCTGTCTTACCGGCAAGTCCGGGAGTCATGTGGCCGGCAACCTTTATTCCATCGGGCAGGGCCGACTCACAAATCAAAATGTCCGCGTTTTTTGACAGCCCGATCAGGTTTTCGGAAAAATCCGTATCCCCCGAATAGACGACGGTAGCCTTACTTTGGCTCGTAACCCTGAAAGCCAGGCTCTCAGGACGGTGATTTACGGCAGCCGCTTCAAGTTCAAAACCCTTAAACGCATATCGCCCCGGTGTCAACTCCATAGTCTCCAGCATGCCGGGAAGCTCTATCCATTTATTAAATATTTCGTTCAGCCCGTTAAAAAAAGAAGAAAAACCCGGCCCTCCGCAAAGGGTCAGCTTTTTTCCTCTCTTCCCCATGTCCGGATAACGGTTGGCGAAAAGAAACGGGACCATTTCGGCGCAGTGGTCGGGATGAAAATGGCTTAAAAAGAAAAAATCAATATCAAAAATGGATATCCCGGCTTCCAGAAGCCGGCGCATGGTGCCGGGACCGGCGTCGATGAGTATGTTTTGACCGTTGGTTTTTAAAAAAACGGAACAGGCGCTGCGAGAAAGCGACGGTACGCAGGTGCCCGAACCCAGTATGGTAAGGTGTATTGCGCCATCTTTTGTCAATTTCATCAATCCCTTCCGTAGGGGCAGGCTCATGTGCCCGCCTCGGCGTAAATACGTCCATCCCCCGTCAACTTCTTGTCCCGCCGTAGTATCTACGTTGTTTTCACCAAAAGCCTGTCAACCCTCTCTTTTATCCAACTCCCGAGTTTGTCTGGTCTATTTATATCAACCTGTGTTGCAATTTCGTTTAATAAAAACTCGGCTCTGGCCATGCTTTTGTGCCCCCCGGCCGTGCCGAAACGGACGAAAGCACGGGCCGCCACCTTTCCCGCATCCCTTCTCAGGCCGTCGTTGCGAAAGATTATAACGATGCGGTCTTCATACACACCCGAGACAATACTCCATGTAACCGTATTGACTCTCAGGAAAAAATCGGCCACCAGGACGAGTATATCCGGGGTTTCCACATCCTCGAGATGGACGAAAAACCGGTCTCCGGCGATATCCCTGTTATCTATGGCCTGCTTGAAATAATCGATATAGGGCAGGCGCAGGTCCGCCTGCTCGATCCGCCGGGCAAGATAGGTATTTGCAAGGGGGAAGAGGTGTTGAAAGGCCCGCATGTCCGCCGCGACCCCAGCGCGTTCAAAATCGTTGGTATCTGTCTTTATTCCATAAAAAAGCGCGGTTGCCAGCTTCTGGGACGGTTTTATGCCGGCGGCTTTCAGGTATTCGGTAAGGATGCTGGCATTGGCGCCGTATTCAGGCCTGATATCGGAAACAGGGGCCTGATAACCGGTGGGCTTGGTGATCTATTACAACTGAAAAATCAAAGCCCGAAAAAGCCTCGTTGTGGTCCGGCTGAGAGTCGGTGATTACAAATTTCGTGTAATGACAGGGCTCAATCTTGGATGCGTGGATGAGCGTGACGTCAAGCAATCTTATCATGGCCAGGTTGTCGGGCCGGCTTATGGTGTTGATATTGGAAATTGTTATCTGGGTCACCCTGCGGCGCAGAATCCTGACCAGGGCCATGGCGCTGGCAATGGCGTCCGGGTCCGCATTTATAAGAATCAGCACATGGTCGGACCCGGTAAAGGCGTCAAGAAGCCTGTTTAGCTTTTTTTTAGCACTCATGGGGTTTTTCAACTACTGATAGCAATGACGTATCTCCTGTATTGCGCCTTTAATTCGGGCCACAGCCCAAACTAATACCAATCTTCAATCTTTAAGCTTTTGATTCTTTTAAATTCATCTGTGTTATGGGTAACAAGCGTTGCATTGGCACTTAAGGCAATACCGGCAATAAGCGTATCATAGGGGCCGATTGGCGTACCCTTGCTTTCAAGATCGGCCCTTATTATTGCTGCGGCTTTTGCTTCTTTTTCTCCAAAGGGAGAAATGCTGACACGTGATACAAAGGTTTTCAATTGGCTTTTTCTTTTGTCAGGTTTTGTCGATTTTGCGATTCCCACTTCAAGCTCATAAAGCACAATTGATGGGATTAATATGTTTTTAGGCTGCTTAGATAGTAAGTTGTCTGCAACGTTGCCCATGCCTTTGAAGAAATAAATTAAGGTATTGGTGTCAAGAATATACAATTTTACAATGCCTCACGACTTGAATCAACTCCATGAGTCGAGCGGATTTCCTGCAATGACGGGAAATCATCTTGCCAGCTTCCCGCCAGGATGACTATATCTTGTGGCCATTCCGTTGATATTTTTTCCTTAATGATGTTTGCAATCCATTTGCTGACGGATAACCGGCTTGTTTTAGCGGCTATTTTCATTTTATTTTCAATTTCATTTTCAAGATATATCGTTACTTGACCCATTAGCGCACCTCTTTTTAATATATGAATATATGTGTAATTATAATTGAGGCTGATGAGGTTGTCAACAGAGGTGCTTTAAATTTGGACAGGCTTCAAAAAAGTTCGTTTCAACATAACGAATTCAGGCCGGTTAACGAAAAAAGCGTGTTTTCACACGCTTTTTTCTGCCATCAGTTTTTAATCGGGCCGTTTTTCTACCGGGTCCGGATTTCGACCCTCCGGTTTAACGACCTGTTTTTTGCCGTATCATTATTAACCAGGGGATATTTTTCTCCGTAACCCGTGATCCGCAGCCTTGATTTTTTTACGCCCTTTGACGCAAGGTATTTAAATACTATTTTCGCACGTTTTTTCGAGATACTTCGGTTGATGCGGGCAGGCCCGGTGTTATCGGCAAAGCCCGCGATTTCCATATTCGCCCCGGGGTTCTTTGTAAGAAGTTTTGCGACCCGGTCCAACACCGGCTCGTACACGGGAAGCAGCCTGTTTGATCCAAAAGAAAAATTCACCAGCTCGATGGTGGTGCCTGCGGGAAGCGCGCCCGGATCGGTTAGTGTTTGGTTCGGAAACAAAGGCGGGAGAACCCGGATTTCAGCCCGTCGGTTTTTAGCCTGGCCGGCTTCAGTGCTGTTCGTGGCAACGGGGCTTGCTTCCCCGTATCCCGTGGAGACCATCTTTTTTTCCGGAACACCCTTTGACGTCAGGTATTTCTTTACGTTGGCGGCCCTTTTTTCAGAAAGCTTTTGATTGTAGGAATCCTTGCCGAGCGCATCGGTATGGCCCGCGATTTCATACAGGGTATGGGCGATCATAATCGGCGCTTTTTTGTCCAGCGCGGGAAGTTCATTTTCCTTCAAACCGGCCGAGTTGAAATCAAAACCTACTGATCCAAGTTTCAGCTCGGGCGGAAGCGCCTTAATACCGGCAAAGGGAGCGTCCGGCCGGAGGCTGTCCGGCGTTTCCGGCGGAGGTATGGTTGAATAGGCGCTGTTCGCGGTGGGGGGAGGAGGCTGGGGGTGGAACATCTCCGACTGGTAGGCCGATTTGCGGGCCTGGGCAAGGACTGCCTTTGCCGTAACATCGTGACAGGCCCAGTATATATCGGATGCGGATTTTCCCTGGGCCATCGCGGACTGTATCTTCTGTTTCTGATAATGAACAAATGCGTCTTTTTTCGCCTTTTCGACGGTTTCAACGGTCTGGGCAAACTCCGGGGGCGTATAAACCGCTTTGTCTTCAACACCGAAATAAGCTGTCTGAAAAGTCTTGCACCCGGTTATGGAGAAAAGAAGGCAAAGTGCCGCGATCAGAATTTTTGCTTTCATGTCGTATTCCCTTAAGGTTATCCCCTGAAAACACCGGGGGATGATTTTTTTCCCGAATTGCACGGTTGATAATCATATGCGTATCAAGATGACTTGTCAAGTCGAAACGATTTAATACATGGTGATTATTGGTATTTTAGCAATATTTGCAACCGGTACAGGCGGTCGGGGAAATCGGGCATCCGCATGCGGCGAGTTTTTCCTTGATTTATAATAAGGATTTATTTATATGGCATAAAAATATATGTTTGAAATCGAGTTATGAAACAGGCGGACGCCATCCAGACTTTTGGGTGGCGTTTTTTTTATGGTTTATCCTTAATACTGAAAATTGAAGATGAAAACAATAAATAACGCGAAACTTGATGGACTCGTAAAAAGTCGAAAATTTAACGCGCAAAAAAGGGCCGCACCTACCCGAAAAGCCGGCCGGCAGCTTCGTAAAAAGCTTCGTATGCAAGGCGCCGCAAGCCGGGAAGGGGCGAGGCGTACTTGGAGTACGTTGAGGCCCTTTACGGCTAAGCGCAACGTCGCAGACGGACTTTTTACGGAGTCGTCAAAACTTATCGTGATCGACAACTATGACTCGTTTACCCATAATCTGGTCCAGATGTTCATGGAGTATCCCCTTGCCATAGAGGTATTTCGGGCGGACAGGATCGAGGTGGACTTTGTAATTGAAAAGCGCCCCGACTACCTTTTGATCAGCCCGGGGCCTAAAGGTCCGGATCACAGCGGGATATCAACCAGGTTAATTTCAGCCGCAGCCGGCCGAATACCGATCTTAGGGGTTTGTCTCGGAATGCAGTGTATCAATGCCGTCTTTGGGGGCAGGACAATACGTGCTCCTGTTCCCGTTCACGGCAAGACGAGCCGCGTGTTTCATGACAATACCGGTATTTTTGCGGGCATGCCCGAGCCGTTTACCGCAGCCCGTTACCATTCCCTTGCCGTTGACTCTTCAAACACCCGCCTTTCCATTTGCGCGAAAAGCGAAGACAACGTGATAATGGGAATCGCAGACCAGGATAATAAAATATTCGGAGTTCAGTTTCATCCGGAAAGCTTCATGACTGAATGCGGATTTATAATGGTCGAAAATTTTCTCGCAACCGGACCCCTTGCAAAGACCCTTTTTTCAAACAGGCGGATCCATGCCGATGCCCTGCTTTTTGACCAAAGCCCGGACTTTGCCCTTGCATGTGGAAGGACGCCCAATTGAAAGAGTTTCTGGAACATATGGGGAAAATAGAGACCGTCTACAGCGAGGACATTTTTTCGGGCATGCCTTTTATCGATATGGCACAAAGGTTTGCGGATCTTCCGGGCACCGTGGTGCTGGCAAGCGGCGGAGACCTTGACTGCTCACAATATCATATTCTTGCCGCAAGACCATGGCTCTGTTTTACCGCAAGGAAGGAAGAGACGATCATTTGTCTGGAAAACGGGGCAGGAGAAAAATCCCTGGCAAGCCGTGAAAATCCGCTCAGCCTGATTGGAGATATCGTGCGTTATTTTGCGATTGATCCGGGCGGGGCTGCAATGCCGGTGGCAGCCGGGCTTTTCGGCTACCTCTCCTATGACCTGAAGGATTACATAGAAAAACTGCCGCGCACGAGTGTGGACGATCTAAATCTTCCCCTTGCCTGTCTGTATGCCCCCTCAATCCTGGTCGTATGTGACAAGAGCTCCGGCAAATGCCGGCTTCATCTCCCAAAGATCAAAAGCCTGGGTGAAAAAGGTGTCAAGCAGGCACGCGACTGGTTTTTTTCCGTCATTAAATCTCCAGCACCCGTTCAGAAAACATTTTTCGGCGGATCGGCCGGCTTTGCGTCCCCGTTTGATCGGGATTCATACATGGCGGCAGTCGAAAAAATCAAAAATTATATCGCTGCCGGACACATCTATCAGGTGAATCTGTCACAGCGTTTTGAAACCGATTTTTCCGGACAACCGTTTGCGTTGTTTGCAGCGCTTTTTGCCGCAGCCCCGGCCCCGTTTTTTTCCTATGTAAATGCCGGGGACCATCATGTTGTGTCCACGTCCATGGAAAGGTTTTTAAAGGTCAGGGGCTCCATGGTTGAAGCCCGTCCCATAAAGGGAACCAGGCCCAGGGGTGAAACCCCGGAAAAAGACAATGAAATGAAACAGGCCCTGGCCGAAAGCAAAAAGGACGATGCAGAGCTTTCCATGATCGTGGATCTCATGAGAAACGATCTGGGACGGGTCTGCGAGCGGGGATCCGTGCGCGTGACGGAGCACAAGCGACTTGAGGCCTATAAAAATGTTTTTCACCTTGTATCCGTAATAAAAGGGAAACTCGCCCACGGAGCAAATATAGTCGATCTTCTTTATGCCGCCTTTCCTAGCGGTTCAATTACCGGATGCCCGAGGATCAGGGCCATGGAGATCATAGACGAGCTGGAGCCCACGCGCAGGCATATCTATACGGGATCCGTCGGATACATCGGTTTCCATGATACAATGGACCTTTCCATCGCCATCCGTACGGCAACCATATATAAGGGCCGGCTATATTTTTCAGTGGGCGGCGGCGTTGTCCAGGACTCCGATCCGGGAGACGAATACGAGGAGACCCTTCACAAGGGTCGGGCGGTCATGGATATCTTCAAAGGGCGGGGGAAAAAGGCCGCGCCGTGTTGTTTTGTCTGGCAAAATGGTCTCGTGGTAAAAGAAGAAAAGGCAATGGTTCCGTTTTTTGACAAGGGCGCGGCATACGGATACGGTTTTTTCGAAACCATAAGGGTAAAAGACGGGAAACCCGAGTTTTTAGAGGCGCATCTGGAGCGGTTTTACAAAACATGGGACGCGCTTTTCGAGACCCATCGGCCGGATCTGTCGTTTGAGGAGATAATTTCACGGGTGCTCATTGCAAATCGCCTCACAAACGGCCTTGCGGCAATAAAGATTACGGCAACCTTTGGAACAGGTGAGACCGTTCGGTATGACCACGGAATCTGGGTTTCGGCAAGGCCATACATACATCGCCTTGATACGATAAAAAAACCGGGGCTTGATCTCGCTTCCTTTCCCCACCCCCGGCAGAGTCCTCTTGCCGATCATAAGACCCTGAATTATCTTTTTTATTTTCTTGCAAATAAATGGGCAAAAAAAAGAGGAGCCGACGAGGCCCTGATTATAAATCCCGACGGCACCATATCCGAAACAGGGACCGGCAATATCCTTATGGTAAAGGGAAAAAGAGTGATACGGCCGGAATCGCCCCATGTTCTGCCGGGGATCATGGAAGGCCGGATTGTGGAGATCCTGTCCGGCATGGGGTATACCATTTATTCAAAACCGGTAATGCGCCGGGAGCTGGATATGGACTGGGCGGTTATTGTCACAAATTCACTCATGGGCCCGGCGCCGGTTTTGTCGGTTGACGGGAGCCCGACGGCGGATGCGGGTCCGCTCTGCAGGGAGCTTTCAAAGAAATTGCCATAACCTGCTCGATTTTTATAAAGTCATCCACCATGTTTTACCGCAGCGGAAAATCTTCGCATGGCTGTGTCAACGCTTTTGTAATCGTTAAAAGCGCTCAATCTGATGAATGCTTTTCCGCATGATCCAAATCCCTCGCCCGGGGTGCAGACGACCCTGGCTTTTTCCAGGAGCATGTCAAAAAACTCCCATGAATTCCCGCATGTTTTTATCCAGATATATGGTGAGTGGAGCCCGCCGGCATAAGGGAGCCGAAGTTCATCCACTTCCTGGCGGATCCTGTCGGCGTTTTTCATATACCCGGCGATAATCGCGGCAACCTGCTTTTGCCCCTTGTTTGTATAAACCGCCTCGGCGGCACGCTGTACCGGGTAGGAGACTCCGTTGAACTTGGTGCAATGCCGCCTGTTCCAGAGTGCGTGCAACGGGTGGGGCTTGCCGTTTTCATCCCAGGCCGAACATTCCCTGGGCACAACCGTATAGGCGCATCGTGTTCCGGTAAACCCGGCGGTTTTGGAAAAGCTTTTAAATTCCACCGCGACTTTTCGGGCCCCTTTAATTTCGTAAATACTTTTTGGAAGGGTTTCATCGCGGATAAATGCCTCGTATGCGGCATCATAGAGTATCAATGCGCGGTTCTGTTCCGCATAATCAACCCATTTGGCAAGTTCCTCTCTTGTTATGGCAGCCCCGGTCGGGTTGTTGGGAAAACAGAGATAGATGAGATCAACCGGTTCTTCGGGCAGGGAAGGTATGAAATTATTTTTTTCCGTACATTCCAGGTAGACAAGATTTTCATAACGGCCGTTTTTGTATCCACCGGTGCGGCCGGCCATAACGTTGGTGTCAACATAGACGGGGTAGACCGGGTCGGGAACCGCCACCCGGATGTCCGGGGAAAGGATTTCCTGAAAATTTCCGGTATCACACTTTGCGCCGTCGCTTATGAATATTTCGTCTGCGGAGATATCCATTCCCCGGTCCCTGTAGTCGTGTGCCGCAATTTTTTCCCTTAAAAACGGATAGCCCTGTTCAGGCCCGTAACCCCTGAACGTGGCGTCTTGCGCCATTTCGTCCACGGCCCTGTGAAACGCCTTGATGCACGCGTCAGGCAATGCCCGGGTGGTGTCTCCAATGCCGAGACGGATGATTTCAGCGTCCGGGTTTTTCTCCTGAAATTCAGATATTTTCCGGGCAATGGTTGAAAAAAGGTAAGATGCCTGGAGCAGCATGTAATTTTCATTTATGCGTATCATGTGATATCCTTTCCGCAGATATTATTGTTCATCATATTAAGGTCATCTTTATTTCGAGCATAGATAACCCGGATATATTGTATGATCAAGATGTAATTCCGATTTTTGTGCGGGGAACGTAAAACCTTTCCTATTGACACAATGGCCATTTTGCATAAATGTATTAATTTTTGACGATATCAGGAAAAGGAGAAAAGTATGTTCGAAGAAAGTATTATAAACGACATAAAGATCGTAAAATTTAAAAATGGTAAAACCAATCCCATCAATTTCGAAATATTGAAACGATTAAAGGAAATCGTGGACGAGGTAAATGAAAACCCGTCTCCCAAGGGAATTATTCTAACCGGTGAGGGCCGGTTTTTTTCAAGCGGATTTGATCTCCCGATCTTTATCAATTTCAAGGATCAAAAAGAGGCAAACGATTTTTTTGATTTTGAAGAACAAGTGCTTCTGTCCCTTTTTACCTGTAAAAAGCCCGTGGTTTCAGCCATAAACGGGCATGCCGCCGCAGCCGGCCTGATCTATTCCATGGCTGCGGACTACCGGATTGTGAAAAACCATCCCAAAATTAAAATCGGTATGTCCGAAATAAAGATAGGGCTTCCCTTAACCTTTGCCCAGGACGAGGTCATGCGCTTCGGATTTGACTCAAGCCTCAAATTCAGGGACGTAATGTTTTTCGGCAATATGTATGATGTGAACCAGGCGCTTGAGATGAAGCTCGTGGATGAAATCGTGGAAGAAGACCAGCTTATTGACCGGGCCGTGCAGGTTGTTTCCTCGTGGATCGACACCCCGAACAGGCCTTTTATACGGATGAAGCAATTGATGAGAATGGATACGGCCCGAAGGATTCAAAAAAAACTGGAAGAAGAGGACTGGCATGAGGGGTTAAGCTGCTTTTTCCGTGACGATGTCCGCGCAACCCTTGAATTCGTCCAGGCGAGCATGCAGTAAGACTGCCGTATGTTTAAATCAATAAATGACATACTGCCTTATGTCGAAAAACCGAGTCAATATCTCGGGGGCGAGATCAATTCGATAAAAAAAGATCCGAAAAGCGTGGACCTGCGCATCGTCCTTGCCTTTCCGGATTTATATGAGATCGGGACCTCTCATTTCGGCATCCAGATTCTTTATAATATATTGAATCAACAGGAAAGGATTGCGGCGGAGCGGGTTTTTGCGCCGGGTCGGGACATGGCCGGGTATTTGAAATCCTCCCATCTGCCCCTGTGCTCCATAGAAACGCATACTCCGCTGGCGGGCTTTGACATCATAGGGGTAAGCCTCCTCTATGAGCTCAATTATACCAATGTCCTGATGATATTAGACCTTGCGGGCATACCTTTTTTAGCTGCGGACCGTGATGATACGCATCCTTTTATTATTGCCGGAGGGCCGTGTACGGTAAATCCCGAGCCCATGGCCGATTTTTTTGACGCCATGGTTATCGGAGACGGAGAAACCGTTATTCTCGAAATGGCCCGCGCATGGCGAAAATGGAAGGAAGATTCAACCCGTGACCGCGAGGCGTTGCTCGTCGCCTGGGCCGGGATTGAAGGGGTATATGTCCCGTCTTTTTTCGAGCCTAACTACACTCCCGAAGGCTTTCAGTTTGTCAAACCGTTGAGGCAAGGTTATGAGCGGGTCCGGCGGGCCATCGTGGCGGACCTTGATAAGGCCCTTTTTCCCGATTCACCCATACTTCCCTTCGGACGCCCGGTTCACGACCGGCTCAGGCTGGAGATTACCCGAGGGTGTACGCGCGGATGCCGGTTCTGCCAGGCCGGGATGATTTACCGGCCCGTGCGCGAACGTTCACCGGGGATTCTTCTGGAACTTACACGGCGCGCCCTTTTAGCAACGGGTTACGAAGATATCTCCCTGCTCTCTTTGAGTACCGGCGATTATGCCTGCCTGGCCCCGCTCATGGAATCCCTTATTTCACGTTATGCCGAAGACCACATAGCGGTTTCAATTCCGTCTTTCCGGGCGGGAACCCTTACCCCCGGTGTCATGGGTATGATCCGGAAGGTGCGCAAAACCGGCTTTACCATTGCGCCCGAGGCCGGGACCCTGCGTCTTCGGGCTGTCATAAATAAGAATATCAGTGAAAAAGAGATTTTTGATACTATTTCCGCAGCCTTTGAGATGGGCTGGAATCTGGTCAAACTCTATTTCATGGTGGGGCTTCCCACCGAGACGGACGAAGATATTGAGGGAATCGTCGACCTGGTTATGCGTCTTCGCAGAATTTCCGGGGTAAAAGCCCGGCACGGAAAGATAAATGTGAGTGTCGCGACCTTTATTCCCAAGTCCCATGTTCCGTTTCAGTGGTGTTCCCAGATCGACCTTGATACTTCACGGGATAAAATCAACTATCTTCGCCGTCGGCTTAAGGTGCCCGGGGTGGGGTTCAAGTGGCAGCACCCTGAAACAAGTATGATGGAAGGAATCTGGGCCAGGGGAGACAGAAGATTGTCCTCGCTTCTGGTCGCGGCGTATGAAAAGGGATGCCGCTTTGACGGGTGGTCGGATTCCTTTGATTTTCCGGCGTGGTTAAACGCCATGGAGGCCACGGGGATAGATTCGAAATTCTATCTCCGGACCCGTTCAATTGATGAGCCCCTGCCCTGGGATCATATTGATACAAGAGCATCAAAGGCTTATCTGGTAAAAGAATACGAACGATCCCTTTGTGGAGAACAAACGGAAGATTGCCGGGAAGGCGAATGCGGCGGATGTGGGGCCTGTGATTTTAAGACCATTATGCCCAGACCCGCTAATCCTGATTTAAGGCCGGCCCCGGTCCGTATTGCCGAAAAAAAACAAGTCGCATGGCAGCGTGTGGAGGTTACTTTTTCACGCCGGGAACTGGCGCGATTTTTCGGGCATATTGAGCAGATGAATGTTATTCTGCGTGCCCTTAGGCGTGCCGGAGTCATTCTGAAGTTTTCATCCGGTTTTCATCCAAAGCCGAAAATAACCTTTGAAGACGCCCTGCCCATAGGGGTTGAAAGTCTGTGTGAGCGTTTTTACATTACCGTTGCGGCGCCTGTTGAACCAGCTCGGCTTGCAAGCGGCATAAATGCCGAACTGCCGGAAGGATTAAAAATTTCAGGCTGTCGAATCGTATCTATAAAGGAAAAATCGCATCCCCCGGATCTGGTAACTTACAGGGTGGATAGCATTCGGCCTGTGTTCGGGGAAGGCCCGGTCGAAAAATTTACAAATACCCCGGTGTTTGAGGTTAAGAAAAAAACAAAAAAGGGAGGCGAGCGGGTTATGGATTTAAAAAAACGGATTCGCCATATGCAGCGGCTAAATGATTCCTGCCTGATTTTACAGATAGATAATTCCGCGCAGGGATCGATCCGGCCAGATATGGTTATCCGTTCCATTTTCGGCCTGTCTGAAACAGAGCTGAATTCTCTTCGGGTTATCAAGCTGGCCGGTGAATAAAAAAATAATCGGGGAATACTAAATGTATAAGGAACTTGTAATCAATGCCGACGGCCCGGAAATCCGGGTGGCAGTGCTTGAAAATGGCAATATAGTCGAACTCTACATAGATCGGCAGGATGAATCCAATATTTCCGGCAACATTTATAAAGGCCGTGTTCAGAGGGTCTTGCCGGGAATGCAGGCCGCATTTGTCGATATTGGATTAAATCAGGCCGCATTTATTTATGTGGACGAGGTTTTAAACGGCCGGACATCGCCCCGGGTAAAAAATTTTATTAAGGAAGACCCCGAGGATGGAGATATACCTGGAAACAATATGACCGATCCGGAAGAGGTCGATCCCATGGAGGACACCGGCCCGGAGGAGGTTGAAGATAAACCTCCCATAGAGACGCTCATACACGACGGCCAGGAAATGCTTGCCCAGATCGCCAGGTCTCCCATAGGAAGCAAGGGCGCCAGGCTGACAACCTATGTTTCACTGCCGGGACGTTTTCTGGTCCTTATGCCCACGGTGGATCATGTGGGAATATCCCGGAGGATCACGGATGAAGAGGAACGCCTGCGCTTAAAGGAACTCGTTGAGGGTCTGCGTGAGCAACAATACGGTTATATTGTTCGGACCGCCGGTGAAGGGGTGGAAAAAGAGGTTTTGGCCCGGGAGATGGCTTTTTTAAGTAACCTCTGGAACGATATTGTGGAACAAAACAAGACAGCTTCCGCACCTTCGCTTCTTCATCAGGAGCTCACCGTTACCCTGCGTTGTGTACGGGATCTTCTGACCCACGAAGCGGACAAGGTCACAATCGATTCACCGGTGGTCTTTAAATCGGTTTCCTCTTTTATTTCAAAATTCATGCCCAGATTAAAAGATTCAGTGACTCTATATACCGGCGAAGAACCGATTTTCGATTTATATAATCTTGAGGTCGATATTCAACGTGCCTTGAAGAAAAAGGTCTGGCTTAAGTGCGGGGGGTATATAATTATTGAAAACACGGAAGCCCTGGTCTCCATAGATGTCAATACGGGCAGGTATGTGGGAAAACGCAATTTTGAAGAAACGATTTTAAAAACAAACCTTGAAGCCTTAAAGGAAATAGCATACCAGGTCAGGCTCAGGAATCTCGGTGGAATTATTATTATAGATTTCATAGATATGGAGATTAAAGCCAACCAGGAAAAAGTTTATAATTTACTAAAAGAGGCGCTTGTAAAGGACAAGGCCAGGACAAATGTTCTTCCCATGTCGGACATGGGGTTAATCCAGATGACACGCAAGCGCGTGGTTAAAGCCCTGCCCAGAATGCTGTGCGAACCCTGTTTTTATTGCGAGGGAGAGGGGACTCTGCTTTCGAAGAAGAGCATCTGTTACAATATTTACCGGGATATAAAGCGACGATCAACCGATATGTGTGCACATCGCATACGATTAAAGGTCAACCACGTGATAGCCAAGCTGCTTTTGGGCGAGGAAAGGGAACTTGTATCAAGGCTCGAAGCCCGGACAAAGGCCGATATCTGTATTTATCCGGCCCCGGATTTTCATCTGGAGCAATATGAGATTGTTGAGGATTTAAGGAAAGCGGACTCGTAGTCTAATAAAAACTGTGAGGTATGCGTATTTTTGCTTGACAATAAGGCGAGACATCGATATTTTTTTTAGGTTAAGGGTTTGGATTTATGTCAGCAGGGAGATTGAAATTTTACGAATACAGCCAACAAAAGGTAATATAAAATGAAAAGAACTTATCAGCCAAGCAGGGTTAAACGAGCAAGGACCCACGGTTTCCTTACACGGATGGCCACTAAAAATGGCCGGAAAGTAATTAAACGACGCAGGGCAAAGGGACGGAAGCGGCTGGCGGTTTAGCGCTTAGCCATTCAAATCAAAACCAAAATATGGGTTAAAACCGGAATGTGGACGCAGGCAGGTATGTTCATGCATGAAAAAATATGGGTTTTCTAAAGCGAATAGGCTTCTTAATAGGGCGGATTTTATACAGTTATCCAAAAACAAGGGGGCGCGGAGGAGCCGTTCTGTTGCCGACCTCTATTTTATCATCGCTTTTTTGCCGGGGCAATACGACCATAATCGACTTGGAATAACGGTAACCCGGCGGGTAGGAAATGCAGTGGTCAGAAACAGGATTAAAAGGGCTGCAAGAGAGGCTTTCAGGCATAATCGCTTCGTGATCGAAGGGAATTGGGATTTAAACGTGATTGCAAAAAAGCCGTCGGCCGACATTTCATCGGGACGCCTGCAGGCTTCATTGAAAAAGCTTTTTTCAAAAATCAAGGGGGGATATCATTAAACACTTGGTTTTATTTTTTATAAGAATATACCAGGCTGTGCTTTCACCCCTTTTCGGGCCGTGCTGCCGATTCTATCCTACCTGTTCTGAATATGCTTATGAAGCCATCACCAGGTATGGTCTTATCAAGGGCGGATATCTTGCGGTCAGGCGTATATTGCGTTGCCATCCGTTTCATTCGGGGGGAGTTGATCCGGTCCCGGACAAAAACCTTCCGCCGGGCTGAGATGAAATCTAAGTTTGACTTGCCATGCGATTTTCTTAGCGCAAGCGGGCGCTTGCGGTTTTTGACTATTATTCCCTTTTGCCTTGTCCGCCAATTTTTCCGCCCGTAAAACCAGTTAAAAGGAGTTTTTAATTTTATGGAACAGGCGCGCCTGCTGCTTGCAATCGTACTTTCATTTCTCGTCTTTGTAATCTGGAATGCCTTATTTGTTGAAAAAAAAGCTCCAACTCCGCCGGTAAGGACAAAATCGGTTGTTGTGGAAAAGACAAATGAGGATGGGAAAGAACCTGCTCCCGTGGCACCCCCCGTGAAATCAATGGAGGAGTCGGCCAAGCCGGTTTTCCCCACTACAGCTTCCAGTCAGCCAAGTCTCGAAAGCCGTCCGGACAGACGGATACTTGTTGAAAATGATTTTTATGAGGCTGAATTTTCTGAAAGGGCCGGGGCCATAACGCGATTTGTTTTAAAAAAATATCGTGAAACCGCAGCCCCAAATTCTCCGGATAAGGTTCTTTTTAAGGAAGGTAAGGGGATTCTTCCCATTGTCGGCCTTTCGGGCCGGTATGCCCCGGTTTTTTCCGGAGCTGTTTTTACGGCACAAAATGCATCAGACCATTTGACGGTCCGCGACATGCCCGAAACCCTCTCCTTTTACTTCAAAACTCCTGATGGTTTGACACTTGAAAAAAACTTTGTTTTCAGGCCCGGAAGCTATCAGATCGAAGTGGATGTCCGGCTGGTGAATAATTCGCCGGAGGTGATCAACGCTCCTCTGGTCGTATCCCTTGAACTTGCAACCCCGGACCATGAAAACCGCTACTCTTTTCAGGGCCCGTCTATTTACCTCGACAATAAGCTTGAAGAAATAAAAATCAAGAAACTCGAAAAAAAGAGTGATTTTGCCGGGATCATTTCATGGGCAGGGCTTGAGGACCAGTATTTCATGGTCGCCCTGATTCCAAAAAAGTCCGAAAAATCAAAGGTTCATATCGCGGTCAATTCAGACGGACTCCTTGAAATAGATCATATCAATACAATCAAACCGCTTGGACCGCAAAATGAGGAGTCCTATTCGTTTTCCCTTTACCTTGGTCCGAAACGCATAACAACTCTTAAAACCGTGGGCCACAACCTTGAAAAGGCCGTTAATTTCGGTTTTTTTGATTTGATCGCCAAGCCGTGTCTCTGGGCAATGAACATGATTTATAACCACCTGATTCCCAATTACGGGGTCGCCATCATCCTTTTAACCATTTTTTTCAAGCTTCTTTTCTGGCCACTTGGCAATAAAAGCTACAAATCCATGGCGGAAATGAAGAAGCTTCAACCCCTTATGACTGAAATCCGTCAGAAATATAAGGATGATAAAAAGCGGATGAACGAGGAAGTAATGGGACTGTACCGGACCTACAAGGTCAATCCCATGAGCGGTTGCCTTCCCATGTTGGTTCAGATACCCGTCTTTTTTGCATTCTACCGCATGCTTTATGCCGCCATTGAGTTGCGGCATGCACCCTTTCTGCTCTGGATTAATGATCTGGCGGCTCCGGACAGACTTTTTCATTTCAATTTTGCCGTTCCCATGATGACACCTCCATATGGAATACCGGTTCTGACTATTATTATGGGGTTGACGATGTTTTTGCAGCAGAAAATGTCTCCGCCGCCCGGGGATCCAACACAGGCAAAATTCATGATGTTAATGCCCGTTATTTTCACGGTGATCTTTATCAATTTCCCATCGGGCCTGGTCCTTTACTGGATGGTAAACAACATCCTTTCTATCTCCCAACAATATTATATAACACGAAAAATAGTCTAACCGGGAGGCATTATTAATGAGCCATTTTATTGACTTTGAGGCCAATAGCGTAGATGACGCAGTACAGAAAGCCTGCGATTCGTTGAATAAGACCCGAAGCGAATTGAAATACGATATCATTTCTCATGGGTCCAGTGGTATTTTCGGCCTGGTCGGCGTAAAAAAAGCGTTGATTCGGGTTCTGGTTTCCCAAATTCCTAAGTTAACGCCAACCGACGTTGGAGAACCTGAAGCCGACAACGGGAATCTGGATTTTTGTTCGGAAGAAGCCTCTCTGGACGTAATCGCACTTGTGGATGAAGCCCTGGGCCAGGCACCCGATCCGGAAAGCACTGAGGAGGATTTAATTGTTGACCAGGAACCCGTCGAAGTGGACTACGATGAAGTCTGTGCATGGGTTCAACCTTTGATAGAGCGGGTTATTCAGCTTATATCACCGGATTCCGTCATATCCGTCGGGTGCGGTGGCAACGCATCCTCCCCTCCCTGTTTTGTCATTGAAGGTGGCGATTCCGCTCGCCTGATCGGAAAGCGAGGGCAGAACCTTGATGCGTTGCAGTATATTATTGATAAAGGTATCGCTAAAAAATTCGGATCAAAAATTCGTGTTGATGTTGATATAGAGGGATATATTGAAAAGCGAAAGGGTGATCTTAAGGCGCTTGCCTCAAGCCTTGCAAAAAAGGCTCAGCGTACGGGCAAGACCATGGTCATTAACCGGATAAGCGCCCAGGAGCGCCGGGTAGTTCACTTGACCCTCAAAAACAACAAGGGCATACGGACTCATAGCGTAGGAGAGGGGGAGCTCCGTAAGCTTTTGATTATACCGAAAAAAAAGAGCGTTCCTAAAAAACAGAAAGAAAAGAAAGGCAATGGGTCGTAAACACCCGCCAATACTGTATCCGGAAAAGCAAAATGGACACCATAGCAGCAATCGCCACCCCTCATGGTCTTGGTGGTATTGGAATCATCAAGATTTCAGGCCCCGAAGCCATTCCTGTTGCCTCAAGAATCTTTCGTAATGGCCCCCCGCCGGTAACATCCTGCAATCAATCCGATGATGGTGAAACACAGCCCTTTTTTTTTCGGCCATGGCGGCTCCATTATGGTCACATAGTGGATACACGCAAGGATGGCCATGTGTATGATGAGGTTCTTCTGGCCGTTATGCCCTCCCCACGATCCTACACGAGAGAAGATGTCGTCGAGATTCAGGCGCACGCCGGTCCCGTTATTCTGAAACGGATACTGAACCTGATAATCGGCCATGAGGGCGTTCGCCTTTCTGATCCTGGAGAATTCACCCGGCGAGCTTTTTTAAACGGGCGTATCGACCTTACCGAAGCCGAGGGTGTGATGGATATGATATCGGCAAAATCGGTAGCTGCCGCAGGTATTGCAATGGCTCATATCTCAGGATTATTCCGTGATTCCATCAAAAAGTTAATTAGTATGCTTTATGATCTGCGGGTTCCGATAGAAGCAGGCATAGATTTCCCTGACGACATGGATGGAGAAACAGATTGTCATGAAGTCGCAATCAAGCTTACGGAAGCTGTTTTAAATCCCTTAAAACAACTAGTCGAGCATCACCATGCGGGTAATTTCTTCCGAACAGGCCTTTCCGTCGTTATAGCAGGAGGCCCCAATGTTGGAAAATCAAGTCTTATGAACCGGTTGCTTCATGAAGAAAGGGCGATTGTATCAGATATCCCCGGTACAACCCGGGATTTTATTGAAGCGTCCATGGTTTCAAAGGGGATTCCCATTGTACTTGCAGACACCGCCGGGTTCAGGACCGAGGCCGGCCCCATTGAGACTCTCGGCATTGAGAACGCAAATAAGGTTATTACGAAAGCGGATATAGTCTTGTTTGTTGTTGACGCATCAAAACCTTTTGATGATGACGTGATGTGCCTTTTTGACCTGCTGGAAGAAAAAGGGAAAAGGAGGATTGTTGTTGTAAACAAATGGGATATTCCCGAGACGGAACATGAATTTATAACGCCCCGCCTTTTTAAAGAGCCTTATCTAGTACACACCTCATGCATTCAGGATACGGGCATAGATGAGTTAAGAAATATGATTGCGGACATTGTTTTTTCTGCAAGCTCAGTTGCTCACGATCGTATCGTACCGAACCTTAGACAGAAAAAGGCTCTTGAGACCGCTGTTATACATCTTGATTCTGCGATCAAGGCATTAGATTCCGGTTCGACTGTCGAACTTGCGGCCATAGACCTTTTTACAGCGGAGGACTCCCTTCGGGAAGTTATCGGGGATGTGCTTCGACCCGATATCCTTGATTCAATTTTTAATAATTTTTGTGTGGGGAAATAAGTGCCCATGTCCCTCTTTTGGTATAGTTGGATTTGTTTCACGTGAAACAATAAACGGACCCGTCATGGTTACCAATTGACAGTTGATGAACAACGCCGTTAACCGGCAACCGCTAACAGTGAACGGATGTCAATAAATATTGCGGCAACGCAAATAGGAGAACACGATGAGCGTTACTGATTTATCAGTTTTTTTTGAAAAATATGAGACTATGGCAGAAAATGCCGCCATGGCGTTTCAAAAGATTCGGGAGAATTTCCCTGATATGGTCCGGTGCCGTCCCGGCTGTACGGACTGCTGTTATGCGCTTTTTGATCTTACACTGATAGAAGCGCTTTACATAAAACGTCGTTTTGACGAAATCTTTGCAGAAGAAGAAAAGACAGCTATGCTGGAAAAGGCGAATAATGCAAACCGTCAAATTTATCGTCTCAAAAAAGCTGCATTCAAGGCCGTCCAGGATGGAAAGGATGAAACCATGGTGGTTGAGAATATGGCCAGGGAGAAGATAAAATGCCCTCTTTTAACCGAACAGGACAGATGCGGGCTTTATCCATACCGCCCTATTGCCTGCAAAATTTACGGGGCACCCCTTGCCATCGGCGGAAAAGGGCGGACATGTGGCATGGCTGGTTTTGAGCGGGGAAAATCATATCCTACGATTAATATGGATGCAATTCATGACCAATTACTCCGAATTTCCGAAGAGCTTGTACTTGCCATAGGGTCAAAGCATGACAAGTTGTCCGAAGTCCTTGTGCCGCTTTCAATGGCGCTTTTAACCGAATACGATGCCGAATATCTCGGAAGTGCAAATAAGGAAAAAGAAAAAGGAGATGCAAAAGATGGAGAATCATAACAGCGAAGACCTCAAAAAAGCGATTTATGACTCCATGTCGCCACGCCGTCAGAAACATATCATGAAAAAAGGGTATGAAAGTTGGGACCCATTTGAAAAGCCAAATGATCCCATAGACATGAGAATGGACAAAACCCGAAGAACTTCACAGATGCTGATACGGGAATTTTTTTACTTCATGGATGCAAATAATGATCGGAATCTGGATTCACATGGAAATGACTACAGAAAAGGCGCATTTGATTTATGCCTCGGCATAATAAATGAAGACGAGAAGTTTCTGGGCATGTTTGATTTCGCGTGCTGGTACAGGGACCTGCTTAAAAGAGAAGGAAAGACTTTGACGGACTCGTAAAAAGTCCATCTGCGGCGTTGCGCGAGTCGAAAAAGAACTCAACGTACAAAAAGCACGCTTTCGCCCTTTCCCGACTCGTGCGCCTTGCATATGAAGCTTTTTACGAGCCCTCAGTATTGATGGTCTCGTAAAAAGTCAGACAACCCGGTTACGATGGCTAAGTAGAAAGTTCCATATACAAGGCGTAGTGGTCGCGAAAGCGGAGGCATACATATAGTATTCCGAGTATTTCGCGACCCGCTACAACGCAGTAGATGGGACTTTTTACGACGCCATCAGTATTAGTGTGGGAAAGTTTTTAAGATTCAAGGAGCCTGATGAGCAACGGCAGGAGGATGGCAATGATAATCAGCAATCCCGGTATGGTTAGGTATGGCGCGTACCATGGCTTATGCTCAATCCGCGCATTTTTCACTTCATCCAGAAACATATTTCCGAGTATTACGGCTGCTGCGAAAAGACAGATGATTTTTAGTATTTGAATAAGCGTCATGTTTGTTAAATGCTTGGTTAAAATCTGAAAGCCATATCAGCGGATTACGCAAGTTTTGACCGCTGGAGACAGTATCTGTTTGAATTCCTCCATTTCATCCTCCGTGGAGCAGCGGTTTTTCCCGGCAAAAAAATCCGGTTCAAGAATATTATCCATATGAGCGGATTGTAAAGCGTATTGATCTGCTCCGCTAACAATCTTGGCAATCGTTTTAATGGCTTCTGAATTAATTATGGGAGTAACGCATGTAGTCCTGAATTCATGCTTAAGGCCGGACTCAATAATCATGTGGGCTGATGCAACGATATCTTTCGGACTGCATGCCGCTCCCACTTCTTTTGTGTATCGCGCCGGGTCTGTTTTTATATCCATGGCAATATAATCAAGGAGGCCAAGGCTTATCATTTTGAGAAGCCGGGATGGATTGCTCCCGTTTGTGTCAAGTTTGACTAGAAAACCCATCTCTTTTATACGTGCGGCGAAATCAGGCAAATCAGGCTGCAATGTTGGCTCTCCGCCCGTAATGACCACTCCGTCCAGATGCATTTTCCTTTTTTCGAGAAACTCAAAAATTAATTTTTCATCAATTAATTTTTGAGTTTCTCTTGCAAGTACCAATTGAGCATTATGGCAGTACGGGCATCTGAAATTGCACCCCATGGTAAAAATAACACACGACAGCTTTGGGGCATAATCGATCAGGGATATCTTTTCAAGACCACCGATAATCATGGTCAGGATGCAAGTTTAAAAGTTTTTCGTATATAAAATTCCGCTTGTTTTCCGTTGTTCCATTGCTTGACGGGTCTGAGATAGCCCACGACCCGGGAATAAACTTCCGTTGCAGTATGACACCTGGGGCATTTCTCGTGACAACCGGATAAATAACCATGGTTCGAGCAGACGGAAAACGTGGGAGTGAGTGTAAAATAGGGCATATGAAAATTGTCCGTGATTTTGCGGACCAGGTTTTTTGTCGATTCAAAGTCATGAATCTCTTCTCCGAGGAAGATATGGAAGACAGTTCCGCCTGTATATTTTGTCTGTAATTCATCCTGAAGCTCAAGCGCTTCAAACAGGTCATTGGTATAATTTACCGGAAGCTGGCTTGAGTTTGTGTAAAACGGATTCGCCTCGCTTTCGCGGAAATCCGTTTCGTTTGCGCAAATGATTTCAGGGTACATCTGCTTGTCTATCATC
Organism: Deltaproteobacteria bacterium; assembly: GCA_013151835.1. Taxonomy (GTDB): domain Bacteria; phylum Desulfobacterota; class Desulfobacteria; order Desulfobacterales; family Desulfosalsimonadaceae; genus JAADHK01. Next base: position 32,104 of record JAADHK010000127.1, on the reverse strand, counting down.
GCCAGTCTGAAAGCAGTCCCCTCGCCTGGAGTGGCTTCGAGGTTGAAGATTTCGCCCGTTTCAGCCTGTATCTTTTCAAGTTTTTTACGAAGAAAATCGAGAACTTCTATTGCAAAAGCCTGGCCTTCGGGCTGTCCTATATCTTCGCCCATGAAATTGACACACGCCTCATTCATACCCATTATACCGATTGTTGAAAAATGGTTTGTCCAATACCCACCGGTCCGCTCCTTTATGGCCCTGAGATAGAACATGGAGTACGGGTACAGACCTTGTTCGGTAAAATGTTCGAGTATTTTTCTTTTTATTGTAAGGCTTTGCTTGGCAATATCGCAAAGCTGCTCAATCCGCTTGAAAAAAATATCTTTTGTCGCGGAGACAAAACCAATCCGGGGCAAATTAATGGTTACAACACCAATGGAACCGGTAAGGGGATTTGCACCGAAGAGTCCGCCGCCCCGTTTTTGTAATTCACGATTGTCAAGGCGGAGACGGCAACACATGGAGCGTGCATCCTCGGGAGACATGTCCGAGTTGACGAAATTAGAGAAATAAGGGATGCCGTATTTTCCCGTCATCTTCCATATGTTTTCATGGTTGGGGTTGTCCCAGTCAAAGTCGGCGGTGATATTATAAGTAGGTATGGGGAAAGTGAAGACTCGGCCACGGGCGTCACCTTCAATCATGACTTCCGCAAAGGCCCGGTTAATCAGGTCCATTTCCGTCTGAAATTCGCCATAGGTTTCAGATTTGAATTCTCCGCCGATAATCACGGGTGAATCCTTTAGCGTTGAGGGGACTTCCAGGTCCATGGTAATATTTGTAAAAGGGGTCTGGAATCCCACTCTGGTCGGAATATTTATGTTAAAAACAAACTCCTGTAGGGCCTGCTTTACCTCGCGATAAGACAGGTTGTCGTACCGGACAAAGGGTGCCAGCAGCGTGTCGAAATTGGATACCGCCTGTGCCCCGGCAGCCTCACCCTGAAGGGTATAGAAAAAGTTTACGATTTGTCCCAGGGCGGATCTCAGGTGTTTGGGTGGAGCACTTTCCACCTTGCCGGGAACACCCATGAACCCCATTTTCAAAATATCCTGCAAGTCCCATCCCACACAGTATATGGACAATAGGCTGAGGTCATGAATGTGCAGGTCGCCATTTTTATGCACATTTCTTATTTCAGGAGGGTAAATCCGGTTAAGCCAGTATTCAGCCGTGATATCCGAGGAAATATAGTTGTTCAAGCCCTGAAGAGAAAAACTCATATTGCTGTTTTCTTTTATCTTCCAGTCAAGTTTCTGAACATAGTTTTCCACCAGGTCAATATTCGCCTTGGTGGTGATACTTCGTAACTGGGCATGCTGCTCACGGTAAATGATATAGGCCTTGGCAGCCTGGAAGTATGGGGATTCAATAAGGACGCGTTCTACTATATCCTGAATTTCTTCAACTCCCGGCGGTTTGTCGAGATTCATTTCATGGGCCAGGGTCAAAACCTGAAGAGTCAATCGTTTGGCAATCTGCCCATTGAATTCACCCGATGCCTTTCCGGCACGGGCCAGGGCTGCTGTTATTTTGGATCCGTCAAAGTCAACAACCCGGCCATCTCTTTTTTTTATTTGTGTAAACATCTGTTGTCCTTTCCTCTTCAATCCCGGTGATTAGATAATGAGCGCATATGCTTTCTGGAACGTTTATGGCTTACCTATATAACAATATATTGATGCCTGTCAAGAAAAAAATCTATATATTGTGCTTTTTGCTAAGTCAGGCTCGTGGACACGATGAAAAATTTTGACGGATTTACAGGTTTTTACGGAGTCGTCAACTTGCGTTCGGTGTCTGAAAAAAATCCGGTAACAGGCCTTCAATAAAAAAATGGAGGATCCTAGCCGTTACTCCCCATATCTCAAGTCCTTGAAAAGGATAGATAAGCTCATCAATGGGAGGAATTCGGCCTGAAAAGCCGGCAGACGCATGGTGGTCGGCAAGTTCGGGTAGCGGGATATGAAAAATCTCGGAGATTTCCTTCCTATCAAAGGCTACCTCATCATCATACGCATCCCATGTAGCGACAAAAACCTCTATGTCGGTATTCAAGATGGTCTGAAAATGTCCCATGGAGCCTACGGGTATGATATGCGGCGGTGTTATACCGAGTTCTTCTTTTAATTCCCTTAAGCCCGCAAAAAGGGCGTTCGTATCTGTTTTATCAATATGCCCGCCGGGAAGGGCCACCTGATTGCTCCATGGGTATCCGCCGTTATCGGCCTTCAGAATCGCAAGGATATGCAGTATGCTGTTTTTCTCGAAAACAGGTAAAACAACACTGGCAAAATGACGGGCGTTGCTGTCGGGAGCGGTCATGGTACCGCTATTTTCAACAAGTCTCCTGAGCGCGTAAAACGTTTTTCCGGATATCATTGCTTTTCTGTATAATCTGAAAAAGAAATTTTTTTATAGCTGTCTGTATGGAGGTATTTAAGTATGGAGATAAACATATCCGGGGGAATGAAGCCGGGTCGGTTTCCGATGCCGGAAGCGTCTTCGTTAAAGAAAATGTTAAATGGATATTGATATGCAGAGTAACGCCGGACTATTGCCCTGTTGGCCTTATCTTCCGCATTGACACGTATGGCGATAAAATTTTCGTTTAAATACTTTATTACCTTCTTGTCGTTAAAAGTCTGTTTATCCATTAGTTTGCAATAAGTACACCAGCTCGTATAGAAATGGACATAACCTTTTTTATGTTCGGCCTTTATTTTTTTTATACCCTCCTTATATGAAAGCCAGTGAATTTTACCGGTGTCGGATCGCGCCGGGCCGGATATAAAAAGGAAAGAAAGTATGGTTAATGTAACAACTATGTATTTATAGCTTCTATGCATGAATCACCCCGTAGTTTAAATATTGATAAAAAAGGCCATTTGGTCTGTTAAAAGCAGAAATCCGACAAGTATCATCAGTATGCCCGCAACGGTATTGATATACCGCATGGCACCGGATGCTTTTTTAATAATGCCCAGAAGAAATTGAATAAAAAAGGCGATTATCATAAAGGGTATCCCGAGGCCCGCAGCGTAAACGGATAACAGCGCAACGCCTTGCCAGATAGTTTCACGACTGGCGGCGATTGCCAGTATTGATCCGAGAAGCGGGCCTATGCATGGGCTCCAACCCGCGCCAAAGGCCATTCCCACGATAAAGGGCCCGATAAAATACAGGGGCCGTTTTTCCAGATGAATCCGTTTTTCAACATCCAGTTTTTTAAATCGGATAATTCCGGTCATATGGATGCCCAGAAAAATTATGAGAATGCCCCCTATGATCCGGATGGCATCCCTGTATTGAGTGACGGCGTCTCCTATAAAGGAAACCAGCGCACCCATGAGGATAAAAACCAGAGAAAACCCGGCGATGAAAAAGAGCGTGGATAAAAGAACGTCACGCCTGATTTTAACGCTCGGTTTTTCGGTCAACTCCTCTATGGAGTATCCCGTAATAAATGTGAAATAGGCCGGTATAAGGGGAAGCACGCAGGGGGAGAGAAACGACAGGAGCCCTGCGACAAAGGCCGAAACAAAAGAAACCGGTTCAGAAAACATAATCGAAATTCACCCGTGATTGTGAACAGGAGCCTTGTGGAAAAAAGCAGCTATTCGGATTTGCTGAGCTGGTGGGACTTTTTTGCGGCCGCCTTGATAGCCGAAATGATTGTTTGTTTAACACCATTATCCTCAAGGACCCCGACGGCGGCTTCAGTGGTTCCACCAGGAGATGTCACCTTTTTGCGCAGGACTTCCGGGTCATCCTTTTCCGCCGACATGAGACGGGCTGAACCGAGTATGGTTGACAAGGTCAGCTGACGGGCCTCTTTGTCTGAAAAACCAAGCTCCTTTGCCGCCTGGATCATGGCTTCGGCAAGGTAGAAGCAATATGCCGGTCCGGACCCTGAAACAGCGGTAACCGCGTCCATGAGTCTTTCCGGGCAAATAATGACGTCTCCCATGGTTGAAAGGATTTTTCTTACCGTGTCAATGTCCTCGTTGTTTGCGAAAGAGTTTGCGCACATGGCGGACATTGCCGCGCCAACCAAGGCAGGGGTGTTTGGCATTACCCTTATAATCGGGACGTTCGCCCTGGCATTTTCAGGCACGGCTCTTTCGATCCGGCTTATGGGTATACCCGCTGCAATTGAGATTAGTATTTTTCTTGCATCAGGGCGTCCAAAGGAACCGGCGGCAAGAAACTCATCCAAAACATCGTCCATGACCTGTGGTTTGACCGCGAGCACCACGATATCGGATTTTTGGACAATTTCCGTGTTGGACGAAAAAACTCTGATCCCGTAAGATTTTCCAAGGCTTTTTGCGTAATCATCTCTTTTGTCTGTAACAAGAATTTGAGATGGAGATACACCTGCTCGTACAAGCGCCCCTATCATGGCGCCGCCCATGTTTCCGGCACCGATAAAACCGGTTTTTATATCGTTTAAGCCCATATTTTTTCCTTTAAAAGGTGAACCTAAAATATAAGGCAGGCGAGGCTGCAAGTCAATGTTCATTTGTATGCGAAATGAAAGCGCTTGACTTATTGCCCGGTTATTATTTATTCTACGTGCTGATGGACTCGTAAAAAGCTGTTTATCCCGCGCAGCGGTGTTTTTGCAGTCAGCAATTTTTTTTCTCAAATCTCGCTAAGGGCTCGCGCAGGAATAAGTTCACAGATTTTTGGTGTTGAGGCGCCCGGCTGGCAAGGCGCGAAAGTGCAGTATCGGGAATATTCCGAGCTTTCGCAACGCAGCCAGGCGGGATGCATCGGCACTTAAAATGTGAAGTTATTTTTGCGTGGGCCCTAAGGGCGCAAAGTTTTTTATAAAAGCATCTTGTTTGCTTCTGCGTCTTGGCGAGAGATATCTGACGAACTTTTTACTAATCCGCCAAGAGTTATGCAAAAAAATCCGGCGTTGAGGTTAAATTCATAATGTTTATACTTGGAAATTTTTTACACGCAATGGCCCAGGTTTTAGATATCGTATTAACCCTTTATATGTGGATCATAATTGCCCAGGCCGTATTGTCATGGGTAAATCCCGATCCATACAATCCCATTGTCCGTTTTATCAACCAGGTTACCGACCCGGTGCTGTACAGAATACGGGCACGCATACCAACGGTGTACGGCGGGCTTGATTTTTCACCCATAATCGTTTTTCTCGCTATAATTTTTTTAAGGGATTTTTTGGTAAAAAGCATCCTTGAGCTTTCGCGCACATTGGTGTAGTGTATTCCCGGTTCACAATCTTTTTAACGGTATTCATTTCGGGAGCTGCCCATAGGAGATATCAATGGCAAAAATAGATGCCTTTTTTAAGTTGATGAACGACCAGGGTGCATCAGACCTTCATCTGGCGGCGACCCAGCAGCCGGCCTTGAGAATCCGTGGTGAAATTGAGCGTGTAAAGTACAAGGCGTTAAACAATGACGATTTGCGCGGCATGCTCTACGAGATAACCCCTGAGGAGAAAATCAAGGTCTTTGAAGAAACAGGGGATGCTGATTTCGGATATGAGATTCCCGGGCTTGCCAGGTACCGTGCCAACCTTTTTATGCAACGCAACGGGGTAGGCGCCGTTTTCCGGGAGATTCCAAATAACATCATGACTGTGGAACAGCTCGGCCTCCCCCCTGTCGTATCCCGTCTCGCTTCTTTACCCAGGGGGCTTGTGATAGTGACCGGACCCACCGGGAGCGGGAAATCGACCTCCCTGGCCGCTATTATAGACGAGGCCAACAGGGTACGTAAAGATCATATAATTACCGTTGAAGACCCCATTGAATTCGTCCATCAAAGCAAAGGCTGTATCATAAATCAGCGTGAAGTCGGGGTTCACACTAAATCCTTCAGCGCGGCGCTCCGCGGTGCGCTCCGCGAAGACCCGGATATTATTCTGGTTGGTGAAATGCGGGATCTGGAAACCATTTCACTTGCCATAGAGGCCGCATCGACCGGGCACCTTGTCTTCGGCACGCTTCATACATCGAGCGCCATGAAGACCGTTGACCGCATTATCGAGGTCTTCCCTGCCGAGCAGCAGGCCCAGATCCGTTCAACCCTATCCGATGGAATACGTGCGATTATCGCCCAGGTACTTTTCAAGCGGGTAGACAGGAAGGGCCGATGTCCGGCGCTTGAAATCCTTATTGCAACGCCTGCCGTCAGGAATCTTATCAGGGAAGCAAAGTCGCACCAGTTAGCCTCATCCATGCAGACGGGCAGGAAATACGGCATGCAGCTTCTGGATGACGGCATAATGGATTTGTATAACAAGGGATGGATCAGCGCGGATGCCGCCTATGCCAAGTCAAATGACAAGTCTACTTTCCGGCCGCTTTTAAAGGCGCCGCCCGCAGATTTCACCGAGGCTTAAGCTTACTCATCAAAGGAGGAGAAGCATGAGAAACCAGGAGATTGATCATGTCCTTACCTCAATGCTCGATTCTCACCAGAGTGTTTCGGATCTCAATCTGACCGTCGGAAAGCCCCTGCAGGTGGAATCCTTTGGGGAACTGGTCCCGGTCGAGATTAAGCCGGCCTTAAAGACATTGACTCCGTTTCAAACGGAGATTTTCGCCTTAAACCTCATCAATAACGATCGGCGGCTTACGGAATCCCTTCTCACAACAGGTTCGTGCGACCTTTCCCACAGCCTGCCCGGCAAGGCCCGGTTCAGGGTTAATGTTTTTTCACAATCAGGTAATTATTCAATCGTGTTGCGCCAGCTTGAAACCCGGGTTCCCACCATCAGGGAGCTTAAACTGCCGCAACCGTTTTATGACATTGCAAAGGAAAAAAACGGAATCGTCTTTGTTACCGGCGCCACCGGCACAGGCAAGACAACCTCCCTTGCAGCGATGCTCGAGGAAATTAACAAAAACAAGTCCGTACATGTCGTAACTCTTGAAGATCCCGTGGAATTTGTCCACACCCATAAAAAGGCAACCTTCAACCAGCGTGAACTCGGTAAGGACTTTGATAATTTTGCAAATGGGCTGCGGGCCGCGCTCAGGCAGGCGCCCAAGGTTATTCTCGTCGGAGAAATACGGGACCGCGAGACCGTTGAGATCGCCCTCACCGCCGCCGAAACCGGTCATCTTGTCCTTGCTACCCTTCATACCGTTGATGCGGGGCAGACCATTAACCGTGTCCTCGGCATGTTCGGCACCGAGGATGAGAACCAGGTTCGTATCAGGCTCGCCGATACCCTCAGGTGGATTGTCTGCCAGCGGCTGCTCCCTAAATCCGGAGGAGGCAGGGTAGCTGCATTTGAAATTCTGGGAACCAATCTCAGGGTAAAGGACGCTGTCTTAAACGGTGAATCAGAGGGTAAAACCTTCTATGAAATTATGGGGGCCGGGACTGCGTTCGGCATGACTACTTTTGACAATTACATTGTTCATCTATTTGAAAAAGGTCAAATTACAGAGGAGACGGCCCTGGGCTATGCGTCGAGAAAGTCGATCGTCGGCCGCGGTATAGACGGTGTAAAAAACAAACGGGGAGAGGCAACTACCGATATTGATGACTTGGAAATCGATCTAAGCTACGGAAAAACAAGGAAATGATATAAATGGAAATTACTTGTAAAAACTGCAACAAGAAGATTGTTGTTCCGGATGAAAAACTGCCGGAAGGGAAAGCTGTTTCAATCCGGTGCCCGGGTTGCAAGTCAAAAATTTCCATTGACATGAAGGAGAAATGGGATGCCGGCGGCTTTGTGGAAATGTCTTCGGGTAAGCCCGACGAGGGTGTCATTCCAGGGCTCGACAGCGGGTATGACAGCGAGGATAAGCCCTTTGATTTCCTGGAGGAAGAGGGAAAAACGGCCATGATCTGTGAATCGGATACAGGACTGGTGAAGAAAATAAAAAACGTTCTGGAGATCATGGATTATCATGTTACGGCGGCTGAAAATCTTCGCAGTGCTTTGCGGAGTATGAAATACCACCTTTATGACCTGATCCTGATCGATGAATCCTTTGACGGCAGTCATCCCGACTCAAACGGAATACTGATTTATCTGGAACGTCTGAATATGACAATTCGCCGTAATATTTATGTGGGACTCCTGACCAAACGATATAAAACGATGGATAACATGGCGGCTTTTTTGAAGAGCGTGAACGTAACCATAAATCCTAAGGATATTGGGAGTCTTGACAGGATATTGAGCCGCGGGATCAGCGAGAAAGACCTCTTTTATGCTGTATACAGGGAAAGCATGAAAAAAACCGGCAGGATATAATTCCCTTGGCTGGAAAACAGACACAACAACAATATACCTGCAGGCAATATCGGGTGGAAATGATACTCCTTTCCCTGAACCGACGCCTATGTACCGAATCTGTTTCCGATGAGGAAAAAGCCGCAATCAGGGCTGAAATTAAACGCATCGAAAAAGAGATGGGCATGGACTGATGGCGTCGTTAAAAGTCCCATCTACTGCGTTGTAGCATTTTTCCCGGCGCTCGGAATACTATATGTATGCCTTCGTGCCCGGAAAAATACTACGCCTTGTATATGGAACTTTTACTCGACAGCCATCAAGAACCGGGCAAACCCCGACGACTTTCTGAAAAGCTCCGTATGCAAGGCGCGCGAGCAGGGAAAGGCGGAGGCGTACTTTTTGTACGTCGAGCACTTTCCCGGCGAAGCGCAACGCCGCAGACGGACTTTTCAGGAAGTCGTCGTGCTTATGATTCTTAGCCCTTCCAAGGTCAAATCCGGCTCCAGGGCTTCGATCCCGGAAGAAATACTCTTGATAATCCCTGAAAGTCCCCCTGTTGCAATCACATACGGGCAGTCGGGCGCCATTTCCCGTTTAATCCTTCTTATCATTCCGTCTACCATTTCCGCATATCCATATAACAGGCCGGATTTCATGCTGGCTGTGGTTTCTTTTCCGATAACGCTTTTGGGCGGGTTAAACAGCTCCACTCTTGGAAGCTTCGATGCCCGCTGAAAAAGGGCCTCCGCCGATATCCCGATTCCGGGTGCAATGGCTCCTCCTATATAGGCGCCTGCTTCGGATATGCAGTCAAAAGTCGTGGCGGTTCCGAAATCTATTACGATAAGACTCTGTCTGTATTTATCAAACGCCGCGACCGCATTGACCAATCTGTCCGCCCCCACCTCCTCGGGGTTGTGATAAAGGATCGGCATATCGATCAACGCGGGAGTAATCCATGTGGGCTTTATTTTTAAATATCTTATGCAATAGGAATCCATGGTATTCATTATGGGAGGAACCACGCAGGATATGATTGTTTTTTCAATTTGTTCCGGTGCAATACTGCTTTGAGCGAAGAAATGGGAGAAAAGTATGTTAAGTTCGTCTTCGGTGAGTTTTGGATCTGTATGAATCCTCCAATTATAAAGCATTCGGTTCTTATGAAAAATACCGATAACCGTATGGGTGTTTCCGATGTCCATTACCATCAGCATGAACTATTTTCTCTCCTTTTTTTCCGGCGCGCGTATTTCCACTGTAAAGAGTTTCGGGTCGGCGACGGCCAGGGAAACTCCCTCCGGCAGGCGGATAGTGGCGGGTTTAACATATATTCCGGGTTTAAGGCCTTCCATGTCGACATATACATGCATAGCCTTTTCCAATCCCTTCCCGGCAAGACTCAGCAGCGGGCCTGAAATCGTAATCTCCACTTTTTCAGGACGTATTACAAAATCATAGGGACAATTTTTACCATAAACCGTAAGGTTGCGGAATTTTTTTTCAATAATTTTTTTGTGGATATCAATATATGCCAAAAAAGGGGGATCAGGGCTGATAACCAGTACATTTTCCGGAAGTTCGAGAGAGATGGTTCGCGTGACGGGTTCTGATAAACCGGTGATGTCAACTATGGACCCATTGACTCCCGCCAGTTTTTCCATTATTTTTTCAGGCCCCTTGAGAGTCACGTTCCCGGGTTTTGCCGTAACGGTTCCGGCGGCATAGCCGAATGCCGGTTTGCCGGTCAAAACCGGATGAACCGGCAGTGTTTTGATCTCTGATTTTTCAAGATGGACAACTGTCTCGTGTCCATAAATCTCTTCAATGACAATGCCGTCCGGGAGCGGGAACCGGTTCCGCGCAAAACGGATACGGTTAGGTCCGGCTTTGCCGCCGGACACGTCCATGGTATAAACCAGGTCCATTGCGTTAAGTTTTTTGATGACCGATTCCGGTCCGCGGACCCGGATTTCAATGGCCGGATTCGGCCGGCCCGTCACCATAAGGTACGAAGGAATGTTTTTCAGGGCCACCCGGACCACTATCCTTCCTTCATAAAAACAGGAAACAGACCAGTAGAGCAGAGCGCCTGCAAGCAGGAGACATGTCAGCAAGACCCATTTCCGGTATTCGGACGAGTGTCTCACAGGGCGGGTTTCAGGACGTTCGGATGGCATCGATTATCCTGAGTGTTTTTCGTGTTTCAGCGACGCGGTGAACCCGGACGATATGAATGCCCTTGATGGCCGCTGCGGCTATCACCGCCTGTGTGCCGGATTCGATGTCCGGATGGCCGACAGGGAGTTCCTCGCAGCCGCTGATTGTCTTCCGGATAAAGGCTTTCCGGGATGGTCCGAGAAGAACCGGTGTGTCCAATCTGTCCATGCGATCTATATGGTGAATCAACTGGAGGTTGTGTTTCGTCGTTTTGCCGAAACCGATTCCCGGGTCCACAATGATTTTGTCCTTCGGCACACCGGCTGTGACCGCTTTTTTAATGGCCTTTTCAAGGTATGTTTTTATCTCCTCAAAAAGATTAGTGTATTCAGGCCGGATCTGCATGGTTTTGGGAGAACCAAGCATGTGCATAAGTATCAAAAGAGCGCCTGTTTTTGCGGCAACGCGCCCTATTTCACCGTCAATCCCGAGTGCGCTGATGTCGTTTATTATAGATGCTCCGGCCTCAATGGCCCGTCTTGCAACTTCGGATTTTGTCGTGTCGATGGATATGGGCACATCTAAGCGCGGCGCCAGATGCTCGATTACAGGCAGAACCCTGCGCATCTCTTCTTCGGCCGACACGGGCTCGGAAAACGGGCGGCTCGATTCTCCACCGATATCGATGATATCGGCGCCCTCCATCACCATCTGTTCGGCATGGGAGATGGCCTTGTCAAGGGCAGAAAATTTCCCGCCGTCCGAGAATGAATCGGGCGTGACATTCAATATTCCCATGACATGGGTCCGGTGGCCGAGTTCAAGCGAATGGTCCATCCATTTTAGCTTATACGCTTTCATCGCCCGCCTTGATTTTTTCACTCACCTTTGAACCGATTTCCATATCCGGACGCATTTTATTTATAAGATCGTCGAGTTCCTTGCCGGTGACGGTTTCCTTTTCAAGGAGAAGCTCGGCCAGACTGTTTAATATATCCAGGTTTTCCTTTAAAACTGATTTAGCCTGCTTATAGCTGGAAGATATGATAATCGAAATTTCATTATCAATCTTTTGGGCGGTTGATTCGGAGTAATCCCGGCTTTGCGTAATTTCCCGCCCGAGAAAAATATGATCGTCGTGCTGCCCGAACGAAAGCGGCCCCAGCGCATCGCTCATTCCCCACACTCGGACCATTTTTTTTGCCAGTTCCGTTGCCCTTTTAATATCATTGGCCGCCCCCGTGCTGATCCGCCCGAAAACGATCTCCTCGGCTGCACGGCCGCCCATGGCAACGGACAGCTCGTTTAAAAGCTGGTCTTTGTACATGAAATCCCGTTCCTCGGGGAGAAACCAGGTGACTCCAGCCGCCTGACCTCGTGGAATAATGGTGATTTTGTTGATGGAATCGGTTTCAGGCAGGAATCTTGCCACAAGGGCATGTCCACCTTCGTGAAAGGCCGTCGTTTTTCGATCCTCTTCCCGTATGACCTTGGATTTACGCTCAAGCCCCATGAATATCTTATCCTTGGCATCCTCGAAATCAGCCATATCCACCTTATCCTTGTCTTTTTTAGCCGCTGTAAGCGCGGCCTCGTTCACCACGTTTTCAAGGTCGGCGCCGGAAAACCCGGGCGTTCCCCTGGCAAGGATGCCTGGGTCAACATCATCGGCTGCGGGACATTTCTTGAGATGAACTTTGATTATCTCGGTCCTGCCCTTTATGTCCGGCAGGGGAACGACTACCTGTCTGTCGAAGCGTCCGGGCCTGAGAAGAGCCGGATCGAGCACGTCGGGCCGGTTCGTGGATGAGATCAGAATGACGCCCTCATTTGATTCAAACCCGTCCATTTCCACCAGTAGCTGATTTAAGGTCTGTTCACGTTCATCATGGCCTCCGCCCAGACCCGCGCCACGTTGCCGCCCGACAGCGTCGATTTCGTCGATGAAAATAATACAAGGCGCATTTTTTTTCCCTTGTATAAAAAGGTCCCTTACCCGGGACGCACCCACGCCCACAAACATTTCGACAAAATCGGAACCGCTGATGCTGAAAAAAGGCACCCCTGCCTCACCGGCAATGGCTCTGGCAAGAAGCGTTTTTCCGGTCCCGGGAGCGCCTACCATGAGCACTCCCTTGGGAATCCGGCCGCCGAGCCGGGTATATTTTTTGGGGTTTTTCAGGAAATCAACGATTTCCCCTACCTCCTCCTTTGCTTCATCAACGCCAGCGACATCTTCAAACATGACCTTGGGCGCCTGGTCCGAAAGCATCCGCGCGCTGCTCTTTCCAAAAGAAAGAGCCTTGCCCCCGCCCGTCTGCATCTGGCGCATGAAGAAAATCCATACCCCTATGAGCAGGAGCATGGGGAGCCAGGATGCCAGCAAGGAGATAAACCACGGCGTCTGTTGGGGCGGTTTGACCTTGATGGATATCCCCTTTTCCCTGAGAATAGATATCAGTTTGTCGTCTTTAGGGGTATAAACATTAAAATGGCTGCCGTTTACCTCGGTTGCGATGAGTTTATCCTTTTCAATTACCACCCCTTTGATACGGCCGCCTTCGACATTGCTGATAAAATCCGAATATGTCAGTTCTTTTTCACTCTGTTTCGGGGCGTTGAAAATCTGGTACACCATGAAGGATATCAGGACGATGATAATCCAAAGGGCAATGTTCTTATTAAATGAGTTATTCAATTATATACATCCTCCAAATACGTTTTAATAAAAAGTTACACAATCTCCGCCTTAAGCACAAACCTGGTGGATGAATCTGTCTTTACCCGTTCATCAATTCTTAATCCCGCAACCCATATAATATGGTCGCTGCATTCAAGGATAGGGATAACGGCTCTTTTTTCAACAGGAACCTTGTTGTTGCAAAGAAAATCGCAAACCTTCTGCGTCCCGCCCGGGCCGTAAGGCCTGAACCGGTCACCAGGCTTGAAATTTCTTATCCTGATCGGAAAAGTTACCTTTTCCCAGTTAATCCAGCCAGTTATAGTATTTTTTTCAAACACTGGCGGAAGATGAGCAACCGCTACCCTGGAAAAAAAAATCCAGGTCCCCGCCTCCGCAATCCATACCGATGATGATACGGCATCGGATTTGTTTACCATGATGTTATAATTTACTTCTGATTTTCTGCCGGACATCCGGGCAGACCGCAAGCTTTTTTTTTCATGTCTCACGCCGAAAACCTCCCCGTTTTTCCATATCCTGATCTGTCCCGGCAGGTCGAGAGAGGCCTTTTTGTTTGTCTGAAGCAGGTGTATGGCCGAATCAATATGTTTAAACGATATGCGTCGTAAATCTGATTTAACATGCCTTACGGCTCGTCTTATCACCCGGCGTAAGGCTGCGGGGGGTAGTGAGCAGAGGCTTGGCGCCGACAATGCGATATTACCCGGGGCTTTTTCAATTACGGATTTTGCCAGGTATTCGGAAACTAATTGTTCAACCCAGTCGTCTTCCTCGCGAAATACATTGCCGAGCCTGCATAACGTATCTATAATGTTAGGATTGTACGTTGCAAGCTCGGGTATCAGTTGATTCCTGATTTTGTTCCTGAGATAGATATTTTCATTGTTCGTGCTATCGATTGAATACGGGACCCCGATTTGTTTTAAAAAGGAAATGATTTCTTTTTTAGATCTTTCAAAAAGAGGGCGAATAAGGTTTTCCCGCACCGGAGGTATTCCTCCAAGTCCTTTTGCGCCGGCCCCTCGCAGCAGATTGATCAAAATCAGTTCAGCGTTGTCATCCCGGTTATGGCCAAGGGCTATCCGGTTGAAACCATGGGCTGATGCAATCCGGGAAAAAAATTTGTAGCGTGCATCCCTGCCTGTTTCCTCTATGTTGCCCCCGGTTTTGGCGCATTCTTTTCCAATGTCGGTTGTTTGAGTGTAAAGAGGAATTCCCATTTTTTTCGCAAGCGTTGTTACAAAGACTTCATCGGCATCTGATTCATGCCCCCGCAGGCAGTGGTTCAGGTGGGCTATTCCAAGTCCGAGTTCGTACTTTATCGCAAGGTCCGCAAGAGTATAAAGCAGGGCAACGGAATCCGGACCGCCTGAAACAGCAACAAGTACGGCATCCTTTTGAGTAATCATGCCGTAGGAAGACATGGTTTTTTCTGCCAGTCGGATAAAATGGCCTTTGGCAGGTGTTTTATTTTGATTCATCTCAGTCTTCATCTTTTATATAATAACAATTGTTGAAAAAAAAACAACTCAGTTTGGTTTTTCATGCTTGAAAAGATGAGCCGTAGTGCATATAGTAAAGTTTCCCGGTTGTGATAAGCGGGGTGTTAGCGGTACCCTCTACCCGAAATCCGCTTTATGCGGGGCCGAACACCCTTTTGAGGGCAGCGTGCGGATACCGTAATCCATTACGGCCGGCCGCCGTGCAACAGACGGTTATGAACCTCGTCAGGTCCGGAAGGAAGCAGCGATAAGTAATTTTGTCTGTGTCGCGGATCGTTCCCGGCCGAATTATGGTTTACCCCTTCCGTGCCTGTTCGATTAAGGGTTCACAACCGGGTCTTTTTTCCCCGTCAGATTTTTACGACGCCATCTCCCTTGACAAATGTTTTTTCCTTCTTATTTTTTCGTCAACGATTATGCATAATTATAACGACTTGAGGTTGTTGGGTAAAAAGAATCCAACATAATTATAACGCGTTGGAATTTTATGTTTTCAGGAGACACGAGGATTGAATCGCAGAGAAGGTCGAAAAATGACGGACAAAGACGCGCCCGTTTATGACGCTGCACAAGAGGCTGAGGCAAGGCCGCAGACGGGAAATGGCGAGGCAGAGGAAATAAAGGTGGGAAGCGAGGGTGGCGCTGTGCCGGAGGATATAAACGACGCAAATGCCTTAAAGGAATTGCTTGATGCTGAAAAGGCAAATGCCGCTGAAAACTATGACCGGCTGCTGCGCATGACTGCGGAATTTGAAAATTATAAAAAGCGGGTCTTGCGCGATATGGATGACCTGCGGAAATTCGCCAACGAGACCCTTATAAAGGAATTGCTTTCCGTGGTTGACAACCTTGAAAGGGCGATCATGGCGTCGGAACCCGAAAGGGCATCGGAAGGCGCCTGTCTGATCGAAGGGGTTGAAATGACCTTAAACGAGATTCTGCGGGTGTTAAAGAAGTTTCATGTCACCTCCGTGGAAGCGATGGGAAAACCATTTGATCCCTTATTTCATGAAGCGGTCATGCAGGAGGAAACAGATGAGTACCCCGAAAATACTGTAATAAATGAAATGCAAAAGGGATATATGCTGCATGATCGGCTTATCAGGCCGGCAATGGTCGTGGTTTCAAAAAAAGGGCCCGGCAGCCGGCGGTCCGGCGAGCAGGACGCTTAAGGCTTTTACGATATAATGGAAATAAATTATTAGGAGGCATAGCAATGGCTAAAGTAATCGGAATTGACCTGGGTACAACCAATTCATGTGTTTCCATACGGGAGCAGTCGGACACAAAGGTCATAACAAACCCTGAAGGCGGGCGGACAACGCCCTCCACCGTCGCGATTAACGACAATAATGAGCGGCTGGTGGGACAGATCGCAAAACGTCAGGCCATTACCAACCCTGAAAATACGGTTTTCGGGGTAAAGCGCCTGATCGGGAGAAAATTTGAATCGGCCGAGGTTCAGCGGGATATTAAAAATTTACCTTATAAGATAGATCGGGCGTCAAATGGTGACGTCAGAATAAATTTGCGTGGAAAACAATACAGTCCCGCCGAGATATCCTCGTTTATTTTATCGTATATAAAGCAGTTTGCCGAGGAATATGCCGGGGAAACGATAACGGATGCGGTGATTACCGTCCCTGCCTATTTTGACGACAGCCAGCGTCAGGCCACAAAGGACGCAGGAAAGATCGCCGGTCTGAATGTCCTGCGTATCATCAATGAACCAACGGCCGCCTCTCTCGCCTATGGGCTGGATAAAAAATCGGACGAAAAAATAGCTGTTTTTGACCTTGGCGGCGGCACCTTCGATGTATCGATCCTTGAGATCGGGGAGGGTGTTTTCGAGGTTAAATCGACCAATGGCGACACCCATCTCGGGGGGGATGATTTTGACCTCCGGGTAATAGATTATCTGGCCGATGAGTTTAAAAAAGACAATGGTATAGATATCAGAAACGATAAAATGGCGTTACAGCGGCTGAAGGAAGCGGCGGAAAAAGCCAAGATGGAACTTTCCACCGCCATGCAGACCGATGTGAACCTGCCGTTTATAACGGCTGATGCAGGCGGCCCCAAGCATATGAATGTAAAATTGACCAGGGCCAAGCTTGAATCCCTGGTTTCGGACCTTCTCGATAGGCTGGAAGGCCCCTGCAAAACCGCGTTAAAGGATGCGGGTCTTTCCGCCTCCGATATCGACGAGGTTATTCTGGTAGGCGGAATGATCCGTATGCCCGCAGTGCATGATCGGGTAAAAAAGATTTTCGGCAAGGAGCCCCATAAGGGAGTTAATCCTGATGAAGTGGTTGCAATTGGCGCGGCTATCCAGGGCGCCGTCCTGTCCGGGGACGTGAAGGATGTGCTGCTTCTGGACGTAACACCCCTGTCTTTGGGTATAGAAACCCTGGGCGGTGTTATGACAAAGCTCATAGAAAAGAACACCACCATTCCCACACGGAAAAGCCAGGTGTTTTCCACTGCCGAGGACAGCCAGCGGGCCGTGACGATTCATGTGCTCCAGGGTGAACGGGAAATGGCCCCGGGCAACAAGACCCTTGGAAGATTCGAGCTTGCGGATATTCCGGCGGCACCCCGTGGTGTTCCCCAGATAGAGGTAACCTTTGATATCGACGCAAACGGTATAGTTCATGTTTCAGCAAAGGACAAAGGAACCGGAAAGGAGCAGTCCATAAAGATAACGGCCTCCAGTGGACTCTCCCAGGAGGAAATCGACCAGCTCATCAAAGATGCAGAGCTGCACGGGGAAGAGGACAAGAAAAAGAGGGAACTGGTTGAAGCGAGAAACAATGCGGATGCCATGATTTACTCGACCGAAAAATCCGTAAAAGAGCTCGGAGACAAGGTCGATGCCGCCACAAAACAGAATATCGAAGAAATTTCCGGACGCCTGAAAAAGGCGATTGAAGGTGATGACGCAGAAGAAATTCGTCGGCTTGCCGAGGAATTGACCCAGGTGTCCCATAAGCTGGCAGAGACTATTTACCAGCAGGCGTCCCAGGCCGGAGACCAGGCGGGGGCGGGGCCGACGGGAGAAGAAGACCCCCAGACGTCACAGTCCGGAGGTACCGCAGAAGACGAGGATGTCGTTGATGCGGATTATGAAGAGGTGAAGGAAGATAATAAGTAAAGAATTATCTCTCAATCTTTGATGCACTCGTAAAAAGTCTCTCAACATGGAAAAGATGGCTAAGTTAAAAGTTCCATATACAAGGCGTAGTGGTTTTTCAGGAATGAAGGCATACATATAGTTTTCGAGTGACTGAAAAAACGCTACAACGCAGTAGATGGGACTTTTTACGACGCCGTCAATCTTTATTTCCATTTGCTGTAAAAGACCCGGCGCGGATATAACCGCACCGGGTCTTTTGTTTTAGAGGAGGAGGATACGGCATTCAGGTTGACTTTTGGACCGGTTTTGCTAACACTTCCGGGAGCCGCCGGCGTAAGGCCGCATTTTTTTTGTGTTGCGCCCGGGAATCGTGGATAAGGAGTCATTAATGCTGCTACCTGAAATGCTCGCCCGAAACGCCAGGCTGTTTGCGGATGAAACAGCCCTGGTTGAGCGTGATCCTAAGATGGGAACCCGACGTGAAATTACCTGGATGGACTTTTATATTCAGGCAAATAGTTTTGCAGGCGCCCTTGTGTCTCTAGGATTGAAAAAGGGCGATAGAGTTGTTCTCATCATGACCAACTGCCTGGAATGGCTCCCCATATATTTTGGCATACTAAGCGCCGGGTGCGTGGCGGTCCCTTTGAATTTTCGTTTTGAAGCCGAAACAATCAGCCATTGCGCTCTGTTAAGCGGTGCAAAATGTCTGATATTCGGCCCCGAATTCATAGAGCGGATTAATTCAGTAAAGACCGGGCTGGACAGATCTGTATCCAGTTATATTTTTGTGGGGCAGCCTGGATTACGCCCTGTTTATGCCCAGGCCCATGCCGATTTACTTTCCGTAAGCCGGAATACAAAGCCGGATATCGATATTTTATTAACGGACAGGGCTGGGATTTATTTTACATCCGGAACCACCGGGGTCCCCAAGGGGGTTCTTCTAACGCATCGTCAGCTCGAATTTTCCTGTTATGTTGAAAATCATCATCATCGCCAGACCCATGCGGATAATTTTTTATGCATCCCTCCTTTGTATCATACCGGGGCCAAGATGCACTGGTTCGGCAATTTTATGGTGGGGGCTCCCACCGTGCTGTTAAAGGGGGTAAAACCACGATGGATTTTAGATGCGGTTTCAGAGGAAATGGTTACTATAGTCTGGCTGTTGGTGCCCTGGGCCCATGATATTATCGTTGCAATAGAAAATAGCGATCTTGACCCGGCCGATTTCAGGCTCGGCCAGTGGCGGCTCATGCATATAGGCGCACAGCCTGTTCCGCCCACCCTCATCAGGAAATGGAGGCGATATTTTCCTGAACAGGAATATGACACCAATTACGGGCTTACCGAGGCGACCGGCCCGGGATGCGTTCATCTTGGCGTGGAGAACACGCATAAGATAGGTGCAATCGGCGTACCCGGCTTTGACTGGGAGTGTCGTGTTGTAGATGAAATCGGAAACGATCTCCCGTATGAAACAGCCGGGGAACTATGGGTAAAGGGGCCGGGTGTAATGGAAAAATACTACCGGAACCCCGATGCCACCGCAGCATCCCTGACTAAAGGATGGCTTCATACCGGCGATATTGTCCGCAAGGATGAAGAAGGGTTTTTATGGCTCATAGACCGGAAAAAAGATATCATAATATCGGGCGGGGAGAATATTTTCCCTGTGGAGATCGAGGATTTCCTCATGACACATGACGATATAATGGATGCCGCAGTCATAGGTGTTCCCCATGAAAGGCTTGGCGAGGCCGTGGCGGCGGTCATTCAGCTAAAGACAGGAAAAAGGCTCGATACCGATGATATCTTCCGTTTCTGTGAAGCCCTCCCAAGGTACAAGCGTCCCGGAAGGATATTTTTTGATAAGGTTTCCAGGAATCCCACCGGCAAGATAGAAAAACCGAAGCTGCGCGAAAAATATGGCAATTAATAGTTTAATTTCAATGCTTGGGGCTCTGGATGCGGCACTTTCACTCTGCACCAGATGCGGGCTGTGTCAGGCCGTCTGTCCGGTATACTCGGTGACCGGGAACGAGGCGGACGCGGCCCGCGGTAAAATTTTCCTTCTGGACGGCCTGGCCTCACATCTTTTTGATGATCCTGCCGGGGTTTCGGAACGGCTGGACCGCTGCCTTTTATGCGGAGCCTGCGAGGCTGAGTGTCCCAGGGGTATAAAAATTACACAAACCTATATTGCGGCCAGATCGATCCTTGCCGAATACATGGGGCTTTCGCTGGGTAAAAAAGTTTTATTCCGGCAGATGCTGGCCCGGCCCGAACGGTTCGATCGCCTGGCCGCCTGGGCCGCCCGCTTTCAATGGCTGGTGACAAGACCGGCCGGCCTTTTATCCTCTCCCGTCAGTCAAAACATGGTTTCCCCTTTATTGATAAACCGCTGGGTGCCGGCCCTTCCGATAACTCCTTTTCACAGGATGGAGATACCGGAGCGGCCGACGGAAGTAAAAGGGCACAGGGTCGCCATTTTTGCGGGATGTCTGATTGACAAGGTTTTTCCGGATATCGCCGTTGCAATGATCGAGGCACTGAAATATCATAGAGCCGATATAAGCGTGCCGGCAGGACAGGGGTGCTGTGGAATTCCCGCCCTTTCATCCGGTGACATGAAATCTTTTCAGTCCCTTGTGGCATTGAACCTGGAAAGATTCAACCCGGACGATTTCGACTGGCTGGTGACCGGTTGTGCAACATGCACGGCGGTTATAAAGAAAATCTGGCCGGAGATGAGCGGCTGGCAAATCGGAAGCAAAAACCATGTCAGGTTAAAACGGATTTCAGAAAAAACAATCGATTTCAGCGGGCTTATGATCGATATTATCGGCGTGGCGCCAATGAAGACAGGATCGTCCTCACCGCTTGTCACCTACCATGATCCCTGCCATCTGAAAAATAGCCTTGGTGTGATGGAGGCTCCACGCAAACTCCTTTGTGCAAGCAATGCTTTCCGGTTTGCTGAGATGAAGGATGCGGACACATGCTGTGGCATGGGAGGAGGCTTCTGCCTGTCATTTCCGGATATTTCCCGCTCACTCGGGGACCGGAAAAGAGACAGGATTATGGGATCGGGAGCAGATGTGGTTGCAACCTCCTGCCCGGCCTGCATGATTCAGCTTGCCGACCTGTCCATTACCGCGCCGCGATCTTTTGGTGTAAGACATGTGGCACAAATTTATGCCGATGGTTTACGGCTTTGTCGGCCGCAACCGTCTGATGCTTCGTGAATTTTTCTTTACACGCGGCACACTCACTGTTATAAATAGACAAGTTTTTACGGAAAAGTACAAGCTTGTCCCACAACAATCTGTTATTGCAAAAATTTTTCCTCGGCGACAAAAGCCTTTTTTGTGCCCGCAGGTGTAAACAGTGTTCACGCCCGGCAGGCTTTGCCGGGACGGGTATGAATCGAAAATAAATGAAAAGCGGAGGATGATCAATGGGGAATGACAGACCGGTACATTATCAGGATGCTGAAAAATGTGTGGACGATATTATTTCAAAGGTAGGAAAAAAAATTGTCCTGGGCCTCCCCCTGGGGCTGGGCAAGCCCAACGAATTTGCCAATGCCATTTATTTACGCGCCAAGGCGGATCCTTCCATAGAACTGGTTATCTGCACGGCGCTTTCCCTTGAGCGGCCGAAAGGGGCGAGTGACCTGGAGCAGAGGTTTCTCGGGCCTTTTGTGGAGCGGATGTTTTCAGGCTACGTCGACCTCGAGTACATGAAGGATCTGCGTAAAAAGGCCTTGCCCCCCAATGTCGAGCTCAGGGAATTTTACTGCAAAGCAGGGGCATACGTGAACGTGGATGCGGCCCAGCAGAACTATATCAGCTCCAATTATACCCATGCATGGCGCGATACCATAGATAACGGCGTCAACGTGGTCGCCCAGATCGTCTGCAAAAAGGAGATTGACGGGCAGACGATGTTCTCCATGAGTTGTAACCCGGAGGTATCTTTAGATATCGCCGACGCCATGCGGGATCTGGAAAAAAAGGGCCATAAAATTGCCATTGTGGCCCAGGTGAACCAGAATCTTCCCTTTATGTACGGGGACGCGGTTTTAGCGCCCGATGCTTATGACATGGTTATAGATACCCCCGATTATTACTCCCGTCTTTTCGGCGCCCCGAAAATGTCGATCACCACGCCGGATTATATGATCGGAATGTATGCCAGCACATTAATCAAGGATGGCGGAACTCTTCAGATCGGTATTGGATCCCTGGGTGACGCCCTGTGTTACGGCCTGATCATGAGGCAGATGCATAATAACGATTACCAGCGATTCCTGTCCGACACCGGAATCCTTGATAAATTCGGCGGCGCTATCGAAAAAATCGGAGGGGTGGAGGCCCTTGACGAAGGGATAGTCGGTTCCACGGAGATGCTTGTTGACGGCTACCTGCACCTTATAAAAAGTGGGGTTGTTAAGCGAAAGACATACAATAACATCCATCTTCAGCGGCTGGCCAATGAAGGTAAAATAAAGGATAAGGTCACACCAAAAACGCTGGAGTATCTGATCGAAGAAGGCGCCGTTCGGCCGCAACTTACGGAAGATGATTTTAATTTTCTGTGTGAATTCGGAATATTCAGGGATGGTCTTACATATAAGGACGGAGTAATTCAATGCGGGGAACAATTGATCCCGGCCGATCTGGGTGATCCGGCCAGCATGGATGCCGTGATTAACTCGTGCCTGGGAGACGAACTTAAAAACGGGATACTGATTCACGGTGGTTTTTTCCTCGGGCCCGAGGGCTTTTATAAGGAGCTCCGGGAAATGAGTGAAGAAGACCGGAAAAAAATCTTTATGACCAGCGTGTTGAACGTAAATCAGCTTTATGCGAACAACCGGTATGCAAGCGAGGAATTGAAGGCTCTCCAGAGGAGGCGCGGTCGTTTTGTAAACGCCTGCCTGATGGTGACGCTTTCAGGCGCGGTCGTTTCCGACGGCCTGGAGAACGGTCAGATGGTAAGCGGTGTAGGCGGGCAGTATAATTTTGTTTCCCAGGCTCATGCACTCCACGACGGCCGCTCGATCCTTATGTGCAAAGGGGTGAGAGGCTCTGGAAAATCAGCGGTTTCCAACATCGTCTTCAATTATGGTCATGTCACCATACCGCGACATTTAAGGGATTTTGTTATCACTGAGTACGGGATCGCCGATCTGCGTGGTAAGATGGATAAGGAAATTATCATGCAGCTTTTGAATATTACGGATTCGCGCTTCCAGGAGGGCCTGCTGCAAAAAGCAAAAGAATCACACAAAATACCAAATGATTATGAAATCCCGGATCGTTTTAAAAACAACACCCCGGAGCGGCTTGAGGAGGATATCGCCCTGTTTAAGGAAAAGGGTTTTTTCCCGCCCTTTCCTTTTGGGACGGATTTTACGGAGGAGGAACTTACCATCGGTAAGGCATTAAAGGGTTTGAAGGCCCAGATGTCCGAGGGAATGGGAAAGATCGCGGGCCTTGGCAAGGCCATAACGATCAGGACTATACCCCCGGCAGCCATGCCTTATCTAAAAAGGCTTGGCCTTGATGAGCCGAAGTCGGCAAAAGAAAAGATGATGCAGAAGCTCGTGGTTTACGCACTGATGAGCCAGGGAAGCGTCTAAAGTCCGAACGAAAACCCCCAAGTCAAAGGAGTCGTCATGGCTGAAAACAATCAGAAAAAACCGGATATCGAAACATTGGGATTAAAACACCTTAGGCGCATCAGGAGAAACCTCACCACCCCCATGCTCTACGAAGAGATTGTCAAGAACAGGGAGGGCCAGGTAGCCCATCTGGGGGCAATCGCCGTCAGGACCGGCCATGATGCGGAAATGCCGGCCGAAGACAGGTTCATCGTAAAAGACGCGGTCAGCGCCGAAAAGGTCTTCTGGAGTGATGAGAAAAACGAATTGTCTGAAAATTATTTCAATACCATTTTCAGCCGCCTCCTGGCCTACATGCACAATAAGGACGCCTATGTTCAGGACTGCCTGGTGGGAAGTACGCCGGAGTTTCAGATTTCCATCCGTGTTGTGACCGAAACGGCATGGCATTCTCTGTTTGCCAGGAATATGTTTTACCAGATAAAGGAGGATCACCTTCTCGACACCTTCACACCAGCATTCACTGTGGTCCATGTTCCGGGATTTCATTCCATTCCCGAACTGGACGGAACTAATTCAGCCTCGTTCGTCATTATCAGTCTGGCTGAAAAGATGATACTCATCGGGGGCTCCGGCTATGCGGGGGAGATCAGGCAGGCGGTTTTCACCATGACAAACCATACGATGCCCGAATCTGTTTTCTGCATGCGGTGTTCTGCAAACGTGGGTGATGACGGTGATGTGGCGATCTTTCTCGGCCGTGAAGACACCGGAAAGACCACCCTTGCGGTGGACCCGACCCGTCGCCTGCTTGGGGACCATAGCCATGGCTGGACGGATGAGGGAATTTTCAATCTTGAATGGGGAGGGTACGCCAAGATACTGGACATTCAGAAGGAAAAACAGCCCCTTGTTTATGATTGTACCCGCAAATTCGGGACCTTGCTTGAAAACATAAGCATAAGCCAGGATACCCGAAAGGTCGATTTTACCGACAGGAGCCTTTCGGAAAATACCCGGGCCGCCTACCCTATTACCCATATCCCGAACGCCATCCGCGAGGGGATGTTTGCCCACCCGAAAAATCTTTTCCTCCTGACCTGCGATGCGTTCGGTGTATTACCTCCCATTGCGAGGCTTACGCCCGAGCAGGCCGTTTATGCCTTTTTGTCAGCATATACATCCAAGTTTACCCAGATGGAATCCGGAGAAGTTGAACCCCAGGTAATGTTTAACGTCTGTTTTGGTGACACGGCGCTTGCACATCCCGCCTTTTTTTATGGCAAGAAACTTATGGAGAAAATCGTGGGCAATAATATTAACTGCTGGCTTATTAATACCGGCTGGAGCGGCGAACCCTGCACCCGGGCGGACCGTATTCCCATAGAAACCACCAGGGCGCTGGTCCGTTCAGCTGTTTCAGGGGCATTAGCCGATGTCCCCTATGAGATGGATCCTCTCTTCCAGTTTGAAATACCAACGCACTGTCCGGATGAGGCTGTTTCCGATGCAATCCTCAACCCGAGGGAGGCGGCGGCGGATATGGGAGAATACGAAATGCGGGCAAATCGTCTTGTGGCCGAGTTTATGAAGGATTTTGAGAAATTCGAGGAAAATGTACCGGAAGAGATGCGGAAAACGTTATCGCAGGTTATTTCGGTCGATGATACCTTTGATGTTGATAACCTTGGTTTTAACATTTGACGGATGACGGACTCGTAAAAAGTCCATCTGCGGCGTTGCGGGAGCCGGGAAAGGCCGGCCTCAGCGTACAAAAAGTACGCCTTCGCCCTTTCCCGGCTCCCGCGCCTTGCATATGGAACTTTTTACGAGTCCATCATTATTACGGCTTGAACACATCCTTTTCAAAGTTTAACGTTGCGAAATAATCCTCGACCGTTTCTTCTCTTCTGATAAGCTCCACCGTACCGTCTTTTTTCAGCATCAGTTCCTTGGGCCTGAGCCGGCCGTTATAGTTAAATCCCATGGCATGGCCGTGAGCCCCGGTATCGTGGATTATCAGCAGATCGTTGATTTGTACTTTCGGTAGGTTTCGCTGAATGGCGAATTTGTCGATGTTCTCACAAAGGGCTCCCACTACATCAACGGTTTCCGCAGGGACATCGGACACGCTTTTGCCGTAAATATCTATATGGTGGTAAGCGCCGTAAATGCCCGGCCGCATGAGGGCGGACATGGATGCGTCCACGCCCACATAGTTCCGGTATGTCTCTTTTCTGTTGATTACCCGCGTGACAAGAACGCCGTGGGGGCCGGTCATATACCTGCCGCTTTCCATGAAGAGATTCGGTTCATATCCCTGCTTATCGTAAAATTTTAAGAAGGCTGCCCGTATGCCGTCGACCATGGCTGAAAGATCAAGGGCCTTATCCCCGGGATGGTAGGGAATTCCCATCCCGCCGCCGATATTGATAAATTCGAAACGGATGGACAGCTTTTCGGAAAGACGCCCGGCCAGGTCCAAGAGCATCCGGGCCGTTTCAATAAGATAGGAATGGTCGAGTTCATTTGAAGCCAGCATGGTGTGCAGGCCGAAGCGCCGTGATCCCAGATCAAGCATTTTTTTGTACGCATCGACAATCTGGTCGTGGCTGACGCCGTATTTCGCCTCAACCGGATTGCCTATGATGGCATTCCCGGTTCTGAGCGGTCCCGGATTGTACCGAAAAGAGACGGGGTCGGGGATGCCCGGTAATTTTTGAATAAGGGAAATGTCGTCAATATTGATGAGGCTGCCCCCATGACCGAAAGCCTCCTTAAACTCATCAGCCGAGGTATTGTTTGAAGTAAAGAGGATATCCTCTTTTATTGCCCCGGTCTTACGGACCAGTATAAGCTCCGGAACAGAACTGCAGTCAAAGCCGAACCCCTCATCAAAAAAAATGCTCAAAATTGCCGGATTAGGGAGAGCCTTTACGGCAAAAAACTCCTTAAAGCCTGCAAACCCGGCAAACGCTTCCTTTACGGTGCTCGCGGTTTTGCGGATACCGGTTTCGTCGTAAATATGAAACGGGGTACCGAAATGCCGGGCTATGTCCGGCAAACCCGGATAAAGCCTTTTCTTAAAATCTACCGTCATGGGCATCAGGGGTATCTCCTTATTAATCCGTGTTGGTTTGTGACGGGCAGGTTAGCCTGCGGCGATCATTTACTTTTATCGATCTATGTCTTTTTTTGTCAAGAGACAACCCTAAAACATCTTAAGGCTTGACTTTACGAAGGATAAGCAGTTAGATTTATGAGAGGTTGGCGCCTGGGCAAGTGCGCACCCTCTTTTCTGCCGGACAGCCGGACATTTACGATGCAGATCGGATTCTCAAGGGGTTTTTTCTATAATACTGAAAGTTCTTGTAATGCCGGATTTTTCCGATAAAAAAACGATTCTCTTTGTTGATGATGAAGAAAGCATTCTTGAAATCGTAACCGAACATTTTCAGGACCTGGGTTTTCGGGTGCTGACGGCGGGAAACGGTTTTGAGGCGCTTGAAGCACTTAAAAAAAACCGGGTGGATTGTTGCTTTACGGATATAAATATGCCGGAAATGGATGGTCTTGAACTGGCCGAACATATCAGAAAAAAAGATAATACTATCCCTGTAGTGGTCATGACCGGCTTTCCGTCTCTTGATAACACCATTCAGACCCTGAAAAACGGGGTGGTTGATTTTCTCATAAAGCCCGTTAACTTAAACCAGATGACCCTTTGCCTGAAAAGAGTTTTGCGGGAAAGAGAACTCTTTGTTAAAAATATATTGTTAAACAAGGAGGTTGCAAACAAGCGACAAATTGAAAGCCTGAATCGTGAGCTTGAGACAAAGGTTTCCGAGTTAAGCGTTTTAAACCGGATAATGGCAGGGCTTGTACCGTCACAGTCAGGGGCGCAAGTATTTGACCATATGCTCAGGCTTACACTCGAAATAACACCCGCCCTGCATGCGTCGTTTTTTATCGTTACCGGTCCGGCCCAGCTACCCGTAAAGATTGCGGAGGTTGCAAAATACGAAGCCGCCGGCGATGAAACTATGCTTTCCGGGGTAGCCGAGACCGTCGCACTGTTTGAAACCGCAGACCCGGATGCTTTTACATCACTTGTGATCGAAGTGGCTGAAGATGCGGCCCCCCTGCTTTTATCCCCGGGGGCTGAAAAACCGGGTGTTTATCCGGCTCACTCCTTTGTTGGTATTCCATTGAAGATACGCAAAAGCGTGTTCGGGGTGCTTACCGCAACCTCGGACGACCCGGCGCTTGTTTTTACGGAAAAGGATATCTACTACCTCGGGTTTATGGTCCGCCAGGCAGCTTACCTTGTGGAAAATCTGGCTTTGTATGAAAATATATACGACAATCTGTTTTCAACTCTTTCGGCCCTTGTAAAAGCCGTCGAAGCCAGAGACGCATATACCAAGGAGCACTCTTCGCGAGTCACCAAGGTGGCTAAAATCATGGCACGAACATACGGATGTTCCGAAGCCGAAACAGACGTTCTCGATTTTTCCGGCAGGCTTCATGATATAGGGAAAATCGGCATCCGGGACGATATCCTCCTGAAGCCGGGCTCTCTTTCGGCCGAAGAATTTGAAACCATAAAGACCCATCCGGTCATAGGGGAAAATATTATCGCACAATTGGGATTATGGGACAGGGAAAAGCGGATCATCCGACATCACCATGAGCGTTTTGACGGCATGGGTTATCCGGATGGCCTGGTCGGTGAAGAGATACCCTTTCTTGCACGGATGCTTTCCGTTGCGGATGTTTATGACGCCATGATTTCTCAACGGGCTTACCGGAAAGCAATGCCGGATAAGGACGTGATCAATATAATCTCTTCCGAACGGGGACGGCAGTTTGACCCCAGTCTCGTGGACCTTTTTTGTGAGTTGCAGGCAACCGCCGCTTTTGACCCGATTTACAGTGCCCTGAAGTGAGCATATGCGCCTCGGTAAAAATCGGTAAGGTGTTCTGCGGACAAACGATTTCATTTGTCTCTTTACTTTATATTCTTTACAGGATATAGTGGTTTCACTCGGGTATGGCATACAAGATATCGGCTTTGAATAAAGAATTGATAATTGTCTTGACATAACAACGATTTAACGTAACAATAAACACCGTTAAAACTCTGGGTATCCGTTTTGCCATCAATAGTTTGTTCAACCGTTTGTTCAACGACGGACTGGCACAGGAGACAGGTTTGAAAAATTATTCCCGTCAAATTTTTTTCAGGTTTTTTATCCACCATTTTCTTTTTCCACTTTTTTCATGGCTCATTTTATTGCTACGCCCGAACTTGCCGGGCCCGGTTTTTACAGGAACGGATAGATGTGGACACAACGGGTTCTTTTGTGCGTATCCGGATGAACTTTTCAGTTATCAATAACCCGATAAACATGAGATGCTTATGATTTTCGGACATAAGGAACAACTAATCGGTCTGGATATTGGCTCCAGAAGCATAAAAGCTGCGGAGGTAATTGAAGGCAAACGGGGGTGGGGGCTGAAAAGATTCGGAACCATTGATATCGCCCCCGGAGCCATAGAAGAAGGTGTTATAAAAGAACCACAGGTGGTTTCCGACGCGATTCGTGAACTCTATGGCCTTTATAATTTCAAGACAAAAAATGTGGCTATTTCCATTGGCGGGTATTCGGTAATCGTGAAGAATATCACGGTGCAGAATATGCCTGAAGAGCAGTTGTACGAGTCTCTGAATTTTGAGGCTGAACAGTATATTCCATTTGACATCAACGATGTAAACCTGGATTTTGAGATACTGGGAGAGAACGAGCAGAATCCCAACCAGATGAACGTCCTGCTGGTTGCGGCCAAAAAAGACATGGTAAACGACTACATAAATCTTATCGACATGTCGCAATTAAGTCTGTGCATTATCGATATCGACGCATTTGCCCTTCAGAACATCTATGAAGTCAATTATGAAGCCGGAGGCGAAAACGTCGCCCTGATAGATATCGGGGCCAGCAAAACATCTTTAAATATATTAAAAAACAATATATCTGTTTTTATGCGGGACGTCTCCCTGGGGTGCGGCCAGATAAATCAGAAGATTGTTTCCCTTTTGAATTGTTCCATGACGGATGCGGAAGAAATTAAGTTCTCGGAAAAGACGGATAAAATTTCCCGGCAGGATTTAAAGGAGATCGTTTCATCGGTTGTTTCGGATTGGTGCGGGGAAATAAGGCGGGCACTTGATTTTTTCTATTCAACGAATCCCGACGATCAGATAAAGCAAATCGTATTGAGCGGCGGTGGCGCAAATATCAGGGAATTCCGTGAACTCCTGGGTCTCCAGACATCTGCGGATGTGAAAATCATAAATCCCTTTGAGGGGTTTGATACCGAGGCTGAGAATCTGGATCAGGCGTTTCTTAAACAGATTGCACCCCAGGCAGCCATATCCATGGGGCTTGCCGTTAGAAAAGTGGACGACAAATGATACGAATCAATCTATTACCATTTCGTGCGGCCCGGTCCAAGGAAAATATCCGGCGACAGGTTTCTGTTTTTCTGCTTTCACTATCTCTTTTGATTGTTGTCCTCGTCGGTATAAACATTATCCTGGGTAAAAAAGTTAACTCGAGTGAAAGCCGACTTGCGTCGATCAAGCAGGAAGTCCGGGTTTACGAAAAAAAGGCGGCAAAGGTTGAGGA
Source organism: Deltaproteobacteria bacterium (assembly GCA_013151835.1). Taxonomy (GTDB): domain Bacteria; phylum Desulfobacterota; class Desulfobacteria; order Desulfobacterales; family Desulfosalsimonadaceae; genus JAADHK01. The sequence goes on along the minus strand of JAADHK010000127.1, from coordinate 1,985 downwards.
ATTTAAAAAACAGCTCGACGCTCTGAACAAAAAAATAGAGGTGGTTGACCAGCTAAAGACCCATCGAAAAGAGCCGCCTCAACTGCTTTCGGCCTTCACGGAAATGGTGGTTCCCGGGCGCATGCAGATTACAAAGCTTGAATTGAATGGGGATAATTTCGATATCGGAGGAGTGGCACTTGATAATGAAACCATAGCGGTATTCATGAAACGCATCGAGCGGTCAAAGCGCTTTAAAAGCGTTGTGCTGACAAGCTCCAGGCAGGCGCGACAATTCAATGTGGATATGAAGCAATTCGGCATCAAATGCAAGATGGCGATGAAAAACGACAAGGCCAAAGATAAGGCTGAGAAAAAATGAAGAAAATAAATTTTTCCCTGGACTCCATAGAGCCTGTTTTTCAGAAGATCGCGGAACTTACAAAGATTCAGAGAATTATTATTTCCGCCGGGGCCGTTGTTGCTCTCATTGCTCTTTTTGTCATGGTCTTTTATATGCCGAGGATTGAAAAAATAGAGCGTCTCGGCAAGGAAATCGGGCAAAATGAGGAAAAACTCGCTAAAACCAAGAGAAGTGCCCGTGAGTACAATAAATTCAAGGATAAAATGGAGGATGCGAAAGCGAGATTTCACGAAATTTCTCAGGCATTGCCCAACAGCGATGAAATCCCCTCCCTCTTGACCGGAATATCCCAGGCCGGTAAAAAAGCCGGCCTGACGTTTCTCCTTTTTGAGCCCCAGGCAGAGATTAAAAAGGACTTTTACGCAGAACTCCCTATAAAAACATCGCTTTCAGGATCATACCATGATCTGGGCATGTTTTTCGACCGACTGGCAGGGCTCTCGAGGATAGTCAACGTGACCCAATTTTCCATCGGCAGCCCCAAAACATCCGGAGGGCCGTTGAGTATCGGATGCACGGCGGTAACTTACAAGTTTGTTGCCAAGTCTGAAACCAAGGATAAAAAGAAAAAAAAGAAATAACGGGGCGCGGGCAAAAATTTAAAGCTCTTGCATGAGCATGGAAGAGAGAAGAAAGATTATGAAGCATGTGTCTCTAATAGTGACAGCGACAGTTTTCTGCCTGATGGCGCTTTATTCCGGATTCGGCAATAGCCGGGATGCCTTGGCTGCGGTTCGGCATGTCAGTAGAAGGATAAAGATCGTCCGCCCGTCCGCCATGGCCGAAAAGACAAAAGCTGCTCCCGTGTCGGGGAAGGTGGCGAAAACGGAAAAAACCGTTGGCAAAACACCGGCGTCCAAGACTGCCGTAGCCGGACCGCCGGAAAAAGCCGTTTCTTCCGTCGGCGCCCTCCCGGTCGCACTTGCGCCGGAATCGCTATTCAAAGGTGAACAACACCTTTATTCCAGGAAAGGACGCATCGATCCCTTTGCTCCCTTCCTCCACAAACCGGAGCCTCAAATTACCGGCGAGGGGCCGGTGAAGTTGTCCGGAAGAGTTCCCATGACTCCCCTTGAACGGATCGCAATCGGACAGTTGACGCTCACAGCGGTTCTCAGACTCTCGGATAAAAGTATAGCCCTGGTTCAGGAATCTTCAGGTAAGGGTTATATCGTTAAATTAGGGACTTATATTGGCGAAAATGGCGGCCGGGTTTCCAATATAGAAAAGAATCTGGTCGTTATTGAAGAAAAAAGCAAAAATATATTCGGAAAAACTGAAACCAAAAAAATCGAATTAAAACTTAAGAAACAGCCCGGAGAATAAACATGCATGATCGAGATGTGAAATCAGCGATAAACATCTGGCGCCTTTTACCGGTTTTATGGCTTCTCGTGTTCTTTGCCGGTTGCAAGACAATGCCCGTGCAACAGGAAGGACATAAGACGGCGTCACAGCCCTCGCGGATGATCAAAAGCATCGAGACGATAAACGGGGGGGATACGGCCCAGGTCATCATCAAGGCCACCCAGGCTTTGCAATACACATCCGTGAAGCAGGCCGAGCCTCCGGCGGTTGTCCT